>NZ_BAAATE010000016.1:0-200703 GCF_039533245.1 Nonomuraea recticatena
CCGTCTACCAGGGGCTCTGCTACGTCATCAGGCGAACACCGGACCCGCGATCATGCCGTGATCAGCACCCGCCGCCGGAGGATGAAAAGGGGTCACTGATCGCGTTCCCCGTGACTCCCCGCTGTTCCCCCTCGTTTCCCGCTCCATCGGGCACGCGACGGGCACGGCCGGAGAGTCCCCGCGCGACCGAGCAGGCTCCTACCTCAGCTCTCGACAGGCCAGCGGTTAATGGCCCGGCGATCCGAGACCGGGCCTACCCCTTCGTCCGCCATCGGCACACGGAGATGCAGCTGCCCCATCGCAATCCACGAAGCAGAAGCCGGACTATCCCGCAGAGAAATGCGATCTCGAACACTAGGGAGCGCATGGAAGCGGATCTTGTCGCTGGCCGAGTCTATGCTTCCCGCCCATGAGCACAGATGGGACTCCGGTCGTGCATGTCAAGCAGCTGGATGTGGAGGTGGATTACGGGCAGGCCTATCTCGTGGACGAGGGGTGCAGCGTGGGCGGGTTTCGTGAGGTGCCGAACCCTCCCGTGGGGATCATCCGAGTGGAGAAAGGCAGTGCCCTCCTGTTTGTGGGCCCTCAGTGGGGAACGGTGGAGTTCACGGTGGCTGTCGCCGATCGGGATCCGGGTTCTGACCTCGATAGCTACGAAGACATCGTCGAGATCAGTTACGAGTCCCCATCGGGCCGGCTTTCACTGCAGGAGTGGGGAGGAGGGAGGAGGACGCATCCTCTTCCTCCGCTGCCCGCCGGTCCCGGAACATATCGTTTGCGATACCACGTCAGAGGTATGGACGAAGAAATAGCGATCGAAATAGGCGATCACTACTTCCTGCAGATCTGGCCTGAGCCGCCACGTGATCCCACCGTGCTCAAATCTACGAGTCCATCCTTTCAACACTTTCTGGATTCTGAGTGATCCAGGCAGACCGGCTGGAATAGAGCAAGCTGCATCATCAGCTTGGGAACTCTTTCAAGATCACGCGACCTGGGCTGGGGTAACGCTGACCTGGGCATACGCCGGTCGAGTGACCTTGAGTCCCCATGACTCCCCGCTGATCGCCGTAGGAACGGGCACGCAACGGGCACGCAGCCACTGATCCGTAATCGCCGCTGCCGCTGCGCTGGCATTCTGTCGTGCATGCCACATGACGATCTGATCCAGCGCATCCGTAGACGGGCCTGGGATCCCGCACGCCGCCATGACCTGGTCTACGTCCCACTGGACTGGCTCAAACGTGAGTACGGCGAGAACATCAGGAGCCGCATCCACCACACACAGCAGACGCTCCGTGAAGGCGGCAGCACAATGCGACTCAACTTCGACGACCCCACACCTGACCACCTCATCAATGCGGCCTTGGAAGCAGGTGCCTCCGAAGCCGTCAAGTACTTCAGCGACGTCCCACATGCGCCGCCGTACCCGCCGATCTCTGAGACGGATCTGCGGGCCTGCGAGCAACGCATCGGCCAGGAGTTACCCGAGCTCCTGCGGAGGGTGTACACGGAGGTCGGCAACGGCGGCTTCGGCCCCTCCTATGATCTCCTGAGCCTTCCGTCCGGCGGGCACCGGGCATACGAGGCCGGCCCCGACGCGCTCGAAGAGTACGAGAAGCGCCCGGAGGTGAGCAGCGTTCTCGGGTTTCCGCTCGTGGCAGCCGGATGCTCCATGTACTGGTACGTGTCGCTCACTCTGCCCGGTAATCCCGTCTGCCTCTGGGATGGCGACGCATGGGACTTTCCCGACGTGCAGTCGCCCAAGGTTGGCATCGTGGCCATCTGCTCGTCCCTTGCAGAGTGGTTCGACCGCTGGGTGGACGGACGCAACCTGGAAACTTCACATCCTGAGCGCCAGGATCAGCAGGAACGCGACGGCATCGTAAGCGGACGCAACCTGGAAACTTCGCATTCGGGCGATGACTCTTGGGGTATCCCCGAAAATGACCCATGGCTAGCGGCCACGGAATGGGAGTACGGGCTTGAACGCGATCTGACAGATGGCGCCTAATGAGATCGAAGCTCTGCGTTGTCAGCTTGGGAATTGCAGCGATCATGGGCCGCGCACCACGGGTTCCCTGGTCAGCGCCGTTGCCGGACTGGTCGTGAGTGACCGTGGTTGACCCCTCGTTGCCGGGGCTAATGGCACGCTAATGGCACGGCGATCAAGCTGTGGAATGCGGAAATACGCGTGAGAGGTGGGCCAATGCGCGTCACCGTGGATGGACGGCAGGTGACTTCGGAAGCCGATCTTCACCGTCTACTGGCGGGGCCTCTGGACTTCGGCCCGTACTACGGCAACAACCTTGCCGCGCTCTGGGACAGGCTGACTACCGACGTGGAGCGACCGGTGGAGGTGGTGTGGACTCATTGGGAGGAAAGTAAGGCGAACCTGGGCGCTGACCTCTTCGACAAGATCTGCCTGCTCCTCGATGAGGTCCAAGCGCAAGACGTGGAATGGGGCTCGCGCGACCGCTTCGCCTTCGAGTTGCGCACCGCGCACACCCCGCCCGCCTGATCATCCCGTCTGCCGTCGTCCCGCCCGCAGGGGAAGCGGGCCAGGGCCACGGCTACCAGATGGAGCGCCCCACTGGACGAACGATCTGGTAGCCGTGGCCCTGGTCTGCTCGGCTTGTCCCGGGTCGATGGCGGGCGGGATGATCAGGCTTCCACCTTAGCCACCCACGAACCTCAGGCCAGTGCTGCGATCATCCCGGAGCCGGAGTGCCCCCCGCCGGAGGCGTTCTTCACTACGGCCATTGGGGGCGTTCATGAGTTTCGGGACTGACCAGTTCGGGCTGTAAGTGCGCTCAGGCGAGCGCGTCAGCCTCATCGAGTAACGCGGACAGACGTGGGTAACGGCGGCGCATCTCCTCGACGTCGCTGAAGTCCCACATCGCCCCGAGCCTCGGATACTCCCCGATATTCTCTGGCAGGCCGTGCCCCGTGATGCGCTCGTATGCCCTATCAGGGGTGTACATGAATTGCTCGCACTCGCATTCGTCGGAACCGTCGAGTATGCAACTGCGGACCGGTCCGTAGTCTGCCAGGGAATCCGGATTGCCAAGTGCGGCCTCGTAGACCTCACGTCCCTGGCCGACCAGCCAGCAGCGGAAATACTCGAAGCCGTCGTCGGAGCAGCCGGCATTGATCAGGTAGGCAGCTCCCCAAAGGTCGATCCGATGCGCGGCGAGGCGAAGATCGGTGAGGTGGCGGTCGAATGCGACGATCTCCGGTGGGAGTAATCGGCTGAGCCTTGAGGTCAGTTCTTCGCAGTCGTCGTCGGGGCCGGTCGGCGGAGGGCCTTCCGCGAGGATCGCCCAGAAGTCGTCACGAGTCATGATCGGCATTCTGACGTCGCGGCCGAAGCCGTGTACACCCTGTCAGTTGTCCTGCAAAGCAAGAGCAGCGTGAGATCGCGGAGCGGCCCGGGGCGCTGGCGGCCGGGACCGGCCCCCAGGCCGCACGCCCGGCCGCCGAGCGGCAGGAGGGCCGCTCGGCGGCGCGGAGCGCCGCTTGATACCTATGAGAACAATTCGGCAGTGATCCAAGTTAGCGCCAGAACACGTCGGCGAGCGGATGGTAGAACGCTGAGTGTGGACGATCGTCGGGACCGCCTGCGGGCATTGGGTGAGTTGCTCCGACGGCTGCGCAAGGACGCCGGCCTCACAGGGAAGGATCTGGCGTCGCGAGCTGGCCTGACGCAGCCGACGATCTCACAGATCGAAACGGGGCAGTTGCTTCCGCTGCCTGAGACGGTTGATCGTCTCGTAGAGGCCCTGGAGCTATCCAGCGAAGCGCGAGCCGAGTTGCATGTTCTGCTCACCCGCTTGCGTGACGAGGTCGCGCGGCTGAAGGGCGGCTTGGCGGGTCGAGAGTCGGCGAACGCAGCCCGCGTGCGAGCGGCGCATCAGGTGGCCTCGTTTCAATCGGCAATGATGCCGGCTCTCCTCCAGACGGCCGATTACGCGCGGTTGGCGCTCGCGATCGGGAGGGACCTCGACGAAGATGCCGTGTCCCGAGCTGCGGCCGTACGCGTCGAGGCGCAGAGCATCCTCTTCCAGGCAGGGCGGGAGTTCGCGTTCGTCCTCACGGAGGGGGCTGTGCGGACCTGGCCAGGGCCGGCCTCTCTGATACAGGCGCAGCTTGATCGACTGGTTCAGGTGTCCACGCTGCCGCATGTGCGAATCGGCGTCGTTCCGTGGTCGGTGCAGGTGCCCCGCTTCCCTCTTCACGGGTTCACCATCTTTGATGGAACGGCCAGCATGGTCGAGAGCCTGACCGCTGAGCACACCTTGACCGACGTCGACGATGTGCGGGTTCACGTCGAGACCTTCGAGGCGTTCGCGGAGGTTGCTGTCTACGGGGAGGAGATGAGGACGTTGCTGGCTCGCATCAGCACGGAGTTTCAGCAACTCGACACTCGCTCGAACTGACTTATTTATAAGTGGAATAGCTTGAGCTGCGGCCATGATGGCTCATACGCTGACGGCATGGATGTATAGCCCCCTAGACATCGGAGCCGTCCATGTCCTCCTGGCGCGGGACCCGAGTGTTCCTCGGCTCGGCCATCTCGGTGCTCGAAGCTCGCCGCTTCGTCGCCGCATTCCTCCCGACCTGGCCAGACCTCGACGACGCCGTCCTCATCGTGAGCGAGCTGGCGACCAACGCCGTACGGCACACCAACAGCGGTCGCCCTGGTGGTCGCTTCATCGTCTCCCTCGAAGTCATCGGCTCGACCTTGGGTGTGGCCGTACAGGATGAGGGCGGGCTGCGCTCCCCTCGGCTGCTCCCGCTGTCTCCGACCGAGATGGGCGGGCGGGGCCTGGCGCTGGTCTCGGGCCTGTCCGCGAAGTGGGGCGTGGTCGGCGACGAGAACGGACGAACCGTGTGGGCCGTCCTGGAAGCGGCGCCCTTCGCCATGGTGCGGTCCTGATGTGCTTCGCTCCACACCCGGCGCCCCTGCGGCCCGAGTACCAAGAGATCGACTGGCAGACTCCCCGGCGAGACGGGCGGGTTCGCGTGGTCGAGTGGACCTGTGACTGTAGGCGGCCCGTGTACGAACTGTGCGGCTCGGGCGGTCTGTACTATCTCCGCAGAACCGCCCAAGGAGAACGGGCCGCCGAGTCCGGGCGGGCCATCTGGGCGGAAACCCACAGGCTGTGGATAGCGCTCCTGACTGGTCGAGCGCGTTGACGCGCGGCGTCCCCAGACGGCGATCAGCGATTCGGGCAGTAAGTCGAGTAACCGGCGAAACCCTAAAGTCTGTGCTGTCAAGAGGGATAGACGGTGATTCGTCTAGGGGCCTAGACTCGGTGGAGCACCACGGAAAGGGAACCACCGTGCCACCGAGTGACCTTGAGCGGATCGCCGCGATCGACGATCCCTACTTGCTGATCCGCCAGGCCACCGAGCGACTGAGCGCGGCCCAACAGGAAGTGACCGAGCTAGCACGGCTTCGCCGCCGAGTGATCCAGGAGCTTCACGCGCAGGGCATCTCCTATGCCCAGATCGCGCAGCAGGCTGGCCTGTCCCGCGGGCGTATCCACCAGATCAAGCACACGGGGCCGGCGCCTGAGGGAGTCTTCCTCGGTACAGGCACGATCACGCTGGCTACGCCTCTCAAGCGGGAGGCCAACAACGCTCGTCCCGTCGTCGCCATGGAGGACGTCACCGCCGCCAAGCGCCTGGAGGACCTGGCACGCGGCTTCGATCTGTCCATCAACCTCGAACACGTCCCCCTCGATGGCGACTTCGACCTGAATCGGCCGAACCTCATCGTGATCTGCGGGCCGAGGCTCTCCCCCGTCATGGGGGCGCTGTACGAGTCGGACCCGGTGCTGGAGTGGGTCAAAGACGGCGCCTGGACGCTACGGGACCGGCGTACCGGCGAGACGTACCGCTCGGGAGAGGACTCCGATCCGGTGCGCCCGATCGACTATGCGTACCTCGGTCGACTGTCCCGTCCGGACGGCAGGGGGAACCTCCTGGTGTTCACCGGCATCCATCCTCAGGGCACCCTTGGCGTGGTCGATCTGATCACGTCCGAGATCGCGACGCTGTGGGGGCAGGTCGGCGAGGAGCGGTTCTCCACCGTGGTCGGGGTGGAGTACGACCCGGAGACCGGGGAACCCGTCAGGGCGGAACTGGCAAGTCCGCTCTACCGCCACGACGAGGAGAATTAACCGTGCGCGTCGCCCTCGCCACCCAAGCGGCCCCCGGCCGTCCCAACGAGGATTTCGCCGGTGCCACGCCCGGTGCGGCCGTCCTCCTCGACGGCGTGGGCACGCCGACCGGCTCGGACTCGGGATGCACGCATGGTGTCCCCTGGTACGTGCAGGCGCTCGGCTCGACGCTGCTCGCCGGGATGAACCAGAGTGAGGGCTCGCTGACGGAGGTGCTGGCCGACGGCATCAAGGCCGTCGCCTCGATGCACGACTTCGCGTGCGATCTCAGCCATCCTGGCTCGCCGTCCGCGACTGTGGTCATGCTGCGCCGTACGGCAAGTGCAGTCGACTGGCTCGTCCTGGCTGACTCGGTCCTCGTCCTGGACGTCATCGGCGCCGCCGAACCTATGGTGATCTGCGACGACCGCGAAGCTCAGGTCGGCGAACGCTATCGGAAGGCCATGGACGCCCTGGCGGCCGACACTGTCGAGCACGTCGCGGCGCACCGCGCCTACGTGGAGACCCTTCGCGATCACCGCAACAGGGATGGTGGGTTCTGGGTAGCGGCGGTTGACCCGTTGGCCGCCGACCAGGCGCTGACCGGGACCGTGCCCGCCGAGAGTGTGAGAGCCGCCGCGCTGCTCAGCGACGGCGCCTCCCGACTGGTCGACCGCTTCGAGCTGATCACCTGGAGACAGGCCCTCGATCTGTTCGACGAGTCAGGACCGGACGAGCTGATCCGGCGCGTCCGTGAAGCGGAGGCCCGCGACCTGGACGGTGCCCGGTGGCCTCGCGGCAAGACGTTCGATGACGCGACCGCCATCTACTGGACGTTCTCCTAAGCAAATTCGTCCACCCCCCTAGACAGTTTCCGACCGTCGATTTACCTTCAGTGCATAGCCCCCTAGACACCGACCTCGGAAGCGGACCCGCCGCACTGTCTAGGGGGATATACAGGAGGTAGAGAACGATGGCCATCCAAGGCCCCATCCCCATCGGCTTCGACCAGGTCTTCCCTCACGGCTGCTATCTCGTCGGCGAGGTCGAGCAGGTCAAGGACTTCGACGCCTCGGCCAACGGCCGTACCGTCTTCGCCAAGGACAAGGTCACGGGAGAGCTGGTCTGGCAGGTCGCCGTCATGGACGCCGACCCCGCCGCCAAAATCTCCCAGAAGACCGTCGCCGTGAAGATCCTGGCCCCGACCCAGCCCGTTGCCCCGCCTGCGGCGCCCGGACTCCCGATCGTCCCCGTGGAGTTCGACGGGATGACCGTCACGCCGTACGTCGCACAGAACACCGGACGCCTCGCCTACTCGATCCGCGCGACCGGGATGCGCGCTCCTCGCACCCACGCCAAGCCCAAGGACCAGGCATGAAGCGCCCCCGCCCGGTCTCGGTGATCACTCTCAAGTCGAGCGGCCCGTTCAGCGCCAAGTCCCACCCCTACCCGCGCAGGACCCCGGTCCTCGCCCTCGACTTCGACGCCATCTCGGTCCTGGTCACCACGTCCCACAGCAACCAGATCACCCCCGCCGACGTCACGTTCGCCCGCGAGCTGGCCAAGGAAGCCGCGGCCTTCGCCGTCGCGGTGGAGCGCATGTTCCGCTCCCTGCCCACCCCCACGGAGACACCGAAATGAGCCGCACGGTCAGCAGCCACTCCTTCAAGAGCGGCGAGAGGGCATGGGCAACCTGCCACACCTACAGCAACCGATCTCCGATCTTGGCCCTCTACATGGGCCCGTTCAACGTGTCGTTCTGTCCGGCCATCCCGGACGAGGTGACGGATGCCGACCTCTCGTTCGCCAGGGATCTGGCCAGGAGCGCGGCCGCCTACCTCGCCGCGTGCGAGCGCTTCCACACCAAGCAGGCGTGATCTGCAAGCGGGCCGCCAGAAGCGCCAACTTCCGGCGGCCCTGGTTCTCCCCTGGGTTCTCACATCGAGGAAGGCCCCCAGCCTAATGTTGAAGAAACTGCCCGGCGATCCGGTCTCCGGCCTGGTCTCCACCACCCCCGACACCGCAGTCGTCTTCCGCCCCGCCATCGTCCAGACCCCCGCGATCGTCACCATCCTGATCTTCGCGGTCCGCCTGATCATCGGCCTAGTCCGGTCCTTCTGGCGGCACCCCATCGCCTCGGCCGTGGCCGTCGCCCCCAGCACGATCTTCAGCCTGTACGGCTGGCGCCTGGCGCTGGTCGTCGTCGCGGTCCCGATCGCCCTGATCGGGCCATGGGCCATCATCTATCCCAAGGTCGTCCTTCCCTGGATCGGTTACCGCCTTCTCGCCTGGTGGCGCCTCGTCTGGATCTACCGGCGCCACTGGCAACCCGTCATGGTCGTCTCCGGACTCGGCCGCCACATCAAGGGCCGCGACTACCTGCCCCGTCTCCTCCGCGTCACCTGCACCTCGTGGGCGGACGTCGTCACGGTGAAGATGCTCGACGGACAGGCGGCCAAGGACTGGGCCGACCGCATCGAGCACCTCGCCCACGGCTTCGGCGCCCCCTCATGCCGAGTCAGCGTCGAACGAGCGGGCCGACTCCTGCTGACCTTCCCGCGTCGCGATCCCCTCGCCGGACCCCTGCCCGCCGTACCGCTGCCTGAGGCAGCCACGGTCGGACCGGTCGAGATCGGACAGACCGAGGACGGCAAGCCGTGGCTTCTCAAGCTGCACGGCACACACGTCCTGGTCGCTGGCGCCACGGGAGCAGGGAAGGGCTCGATCCTCTGGTCAGCGATCCGCGGCCTCATCCCGGCCGTCTGGACAGGGCTGGCTGAGATCTGGGCCTTGGATCCCAAGCTCATGGAGCTGTCATTCGGCCGCGCCATCTTCGGCGACCGCTACGCTGCCGACCCGGCCGACTGCGCCGACCTGCTCGACGAGGCGGTCAAGGTCATGCAGGAGCGGGCCGGCCGCTTCGCCGGAGTCCAGCGTGACCACGTCCCCACCGTGCAAGACCCCTTCGTCCTGGTCGTGGTCGACGAGATCGCGTTCCTGACCGCCTACCAGTCCGATCGGGCACTGCGACAGCGGATCTCCGCCGCGCTGGCCACCCTCACGACGCAGGGCCGCGCGGTCGGCGTCGGGGTCCTGGCCGCTCTCCAGGACCCGCGCAAAGATGTGATCACCATCCGGAACCTGTTCCCCGACAAGATCGCGCTCCGGCTCGACGAGTCCGAACAAGTCGACATGGTCCTCGGCGACGGTGCGAGAGACAGAGGAGCGCTGGCCGACCACATCTCCCCCATCCCCCACCAGGGCGCCGGCGTCGCCTACATACGGCTGGAGTCGTCGCCCGACCCGATCAGGGCCCGCGCCGCCTACGTCTCCGACGAGGACATTCGCTACATGGCGGCCCTCTTCGAGGAGGCCATGTGACCAACGGAGCCGACCGCAACCTCCCCCGCCTCGTCCGCGACACCATGCCCCTCGTCCTGGACGTCGCCATCGAGATCGCCAAGTCCAACGGCGTGTGCATCCGCCCCATCGAAGTCCGCCGCCAGGACGTCCTCACCGGCAAGATCGAACCCTTCGACCTCCCCTGCGGCTCCACGCAGGAAGCCAAGTGCCCACCGTGCGCCAAGCGCAACCAGCAGCTCCGCAAGGCGCAGTGCCGGGAGGGCTGGCACCTCGACCACGAACCGACCGCTGACCCGGCCGCGGCCACCGATGAGCAACGCTGGCTAGTCGAGTTCCGCGCCGACGTCCAAGCCAAGCGCGACCAGGCGGAGGAAGACGTCGAGGACTGGGACGCCGCGATCGTCGCCATCGACGCGGAGATCAACGAGGCGGGCATGCGCGGAAACGTCCTCGGCCGCCGCCAGATCGCCAGGCGAACCCGCTCGACCAGGCGCCGCCAGGACGCCCCGGATCTTCCCAAGCGAACGCGTAGGCCGACCACTCTCGGCCGCACCTTCACCAGCCCACAGGGCCAGGTCTACCGGCCCTCGATGTTCGTCACGCTGACCCTTCCGTCCTACGGCAAGATCCGCCAGGGCGCACCCGCAGACCCCACCAGCTACGACTACCGACGAGCAGCTCGCGATGCCCTGCACTTCTCCAAGCTCGTCGACCGCTTCGTGCAGAACCTCCGCCGCGTGGCCGGCTACGACGTCCAGTACTTCGCCAGCGTCGAACCACAGAAGCGCCTCGCCCCACATCTCCACATGGCCATCCGCGGCACCCTGCCGCGCGCCGAGATGAAGCAGATCGCCGCCGCGACCTATCACCAGGTCTGGTGGCCACCGGCCGACGAAGTGAAGCACGACCGCGAGAATTTACCCGTCTGGAGCGACGAAGACGGCTACCTCAACCCGGCGACGGGAGAGATCCTGCCCACCTGGGACCAGGCGCTCGACGACCTGGAGGAGCCGCAGCATGTCGTCCGCTTCGGAGAGCAGGCTGACGTGCAAGGCGTCCTCGCCGGAAGCCCCGCCGCCAACAAGGCCCTCGGCTACCTGACCAAGTACCTCACCAAGTCACTCGGCGACCCGCTCGACCCCGACGACGAGGACGACCAGGCCCGCCGCGACCACGTCACCCGCATGGTCGACGCCCTGCGCTACGAACCGTGCTCGCCCACCTGCCCCAACTGGCTCCGCTACGGCGTCCAGCCCAAAGACGCCAAGCGGGGAATGACTCCCGGCCACTGCCGCGGCAAAGCACACCGACCCGAACACCTCGGCTACGCAGGCCGCCGCGTCCTGGTCTCCCGCAAGTGGTCCAACAAGACCCTCCGCGAACATAAGCAGGACCGCCGCGCCTGGGCCCTGGAACTCCTCGGCCTCACGACCCCGCCGCCAACGACCGGCACCGCTACATCTGGCGCCCGGTCTCCGGCAGCGACCCAACCCGCACGACCAGAGCCGAACAGCTCCTACGAGGCATCGCCCGACGTCAACAGTTCTGCGCAAGTCTCCTCGCCCTCGAAGCCAGAGCGACAGGCGAACCACCTCCAACCCTCTCTGCGATGAAGGGCGAGGTGGCCGCATGACCACACCTCGCGACCTCATACAGGGCAAGTTGCTCACCGTCGAGGAGGCGGCCGAACGGCTCAACACCAGCGTCCGTTTCCCCCGCCGCCTGATCGAGGAACGTCGCATCACCTTCGTCCACGTCGGACGCAAGGTCCGTATCCCCGAAGCTGCCCTTGAAGCGTTCATCGCCGACGGCGTCGTCCACCCGATCACGACACCGCGCAGAAAGGCCGCGTGATGACCAGGACTGCCCTTGCCACTCCTGACGACGAGCCTCCTCGCCGAGCGCGAAAGAAGAAGTCCACCAAGCGGCGCTTCGGACGCGTTCGGCAACTTCCCTCCGGCCGATATCAAGCGCGCTACGCCGGTCCTGACGGGGTCGACCGCCCGGCGCCCGAGACGTTCGCGACCAAGACCGACGCCGAAGTCTGGCTTACCAAGATCGAGTCCGAAATCCTCGACGGTGACTGGATCGACCCGGACGCAGGCAAGGTCAAGCTCGGCAAGTACGCACAAGACTGGATCGACGAGCGGCCGAACCTCCGCCCTCGCACGATCGAGCTGTACGGCTACCTGCGGCGCACGCATCTCGTTCCGACCTTCGGAGAGAAGGCGATGAACGAGATCAAGGAGCCACATGTCCGGCGCTGGCGTAAGAAGCTGCTTGACGGCGGAGTCAGCGAGGTCACGGTGGCAAAGGCGTACCGGCTCCTCAAGGCGATCTTCACGACCGCCGTCGATGACCAGCTCATCAAACGCAATCCATGCCGCATCAAGGGTGCGGGACAGGAGAAGTCGGCCGAGCGCCGAGTCCTCTCGGTTCGGCAGGTGTACAAGCTCGTCGAGGTCATCGAGCAGCGGTACCGCGCTCTGGTGCTGCTCGGCACGTTCGCAAGTCTGCGTTGGGGCGAACTGGCCGGCCTTCAGCGACGTGACATCGATCTCGACGCCGGAACCATCCGCGTGGAACGCCAGCTGATCCAGATCACCGGAAAAGGGCTCGTGTTCACCGACCCCAAGTCGGAGGCGGGCAAACGAACTGTGGTGATCCCCGAGCTGATCATTGATGAGCTTCGCGCCCACCTGAAGGACTTCACCCAGGAGGGTGACGAGGGCTTGGTCTTCGTCGGGCCCGACGAAGGCCCGATTCGCAACAGCAACTTCAACCGCCGCGTCTGGCCCAAGGCGTTGGAGGATGCGGGCCTACCGAAGATCCACTTTCACGACCTCCGGCACACCGGCAACAACCTCGCCGCCAACGCCGGAGCCTCGATCCGCGAGCTGATGACCCGCATGGGCCACTCCAGCACGCGCGCCGCGATGATCTACCAGCACTCCACCGACGAACGCCAACGCGAAGTGGCGCGCAAGCTCGACGACCTCGCCCGAGGGGCGCTCAAGGACCGATCGGGCACGTGACGGGCACGCCTCCCAAATTCCTCCCAAACACACAGAAGCCCAGGGCAGACGATCATGTCTGACCTGGGCTTTTTCGCAGGTGGAGAGAGGTGGAGCCTAGGAGATTCGAACTCCTGACATCCTGCTTGCAAAGCAGGCGCTCTGCCAACTGAGCTAAGGCCCCGAAACGCCATCTGACCTGCAAAACATCAGCACGGTCGCGCGCGTTCCGACTGTACACCGTAGCAACAGCATACGGTGTACCGCCACTCGATCCCCGCCCCACCAAGGGAAGGCGCGTCCTGATCAGCGAAAGGCGACAGGACCCCACGGCCCCAAGCCGAGGAACAGCCCGAACGGCCTGAAGGATTCGGAGGAGGCAGGATCCGCGCCCGCCTGGTTCGGGAGCGAGGGTGAGGAAGAGGGTGAGGGCGACGGCGAGGGGGCGAGCGAGAACGTGAGAGAGGGCGTCTGCCCGGCTCCTTCCTGCCTGCACGAGAGGCCGAGGACCGAGCTGGGGTATCCACCGGCGTATCCGGACACCGTCCGGCCCGGCGGGATGCGGCAGAGGTAGCCGGGCGACTCGGCGTCATTCGGAACGATCCTGAACTCGGTCAGGAGCTCACCGGTGGTGGGCGCTCCCTCGTAGGACTCGCAGTGCACCCCCATGATGGCGAAGGACACGTCCTCCTGCATGATCTCGAGGCACCCGTAGGTGGGGGTCGCGGCGTGGGCGGGGGTGGCGAACAGGCTGGCCGTGCCGAGGACAAGCACAGCGGAAACGTGCGGAAGACGCATGAGGCACCTCTCACAGGTGAGTCCGTGGTGATCAGTGAGAGATCACGCAATGCGGCCTACCCGACTACAGAGAGTGACTAACCGCGCGCTTTCGCAATCTGTGGGTCATAGTTGCGCTCTCCGCCGAGGACCACCTCGGGGAGCTCGGTCAGCGCATGGAGCAGGTGCGTGGCGCCGCCGTTCACCAGGCGGTCCCGGCTGTGGACGCCGGTCATCAGGCCGGCCACCACCGAGGCCCCTGACCTTCGCCCCGCCAGCATGTCGTTCTCGGAGTCGCCCACCACCGCGACCTGCCTGACGTCCTCGATCCCCAGGCGGAGCACCGCGTGGAGGATCATGTCGGGCCATGGACGCCCGCGTCCGGCGTCTTCGGGGCAGATGGCGAGGTCGACCTTGTCGTGCCAGCCCAGCACGCTCAGCACCCTGCTCAGGGTCGTTCTGCTGAAGCCTGTGACTAACGCGACGTGGAGCCCCGCGCCCCTGAGTTTGTCGAAGACCTCGACGACTCCGGGCATGGGGACGAGACCCGCCCGCTCGATGGCGCCCTCGTAGGAGCGTTCGAACGTCAGGTTCGCGGCCTGTGCCTGGGCCTCGTTCCCCGGGAAGATCCCGCGGAAGACTTCGATCTTCGGGCACCCTCGGGACCGGTGCACGTGGACCATGGCCCGCGCGTACGCACCGGTCCCTGGGACGATGCCCTGGGTGGCGATCGCCTCGGCGAAAGCTCGTTCGACCGTGGCGATGTCGCCGATCGTGGTGCCGGCGAGGTCGAGACAGACCAGCTTGATGGGGCCGATGTCGGTCATACCCTCGTCGCCACGATCGTTAGTTCTCGCTGCCGGTTGCCTCGGTCCAGAGGTCGAGCTCGGCGCGGTCGGCCTGAACCTTGCGCCAGATGAGCAGCCCCCCGAGGGCGAGCAGCGCCAGAACGAGCACCTTCTTCACGGTGTGACCCCACTTCTTCGACGGTCTCACCTGCCGGGGTGAGACAACGCCCGGTTGCAACGGTTGCAAGGCAGCCTAGCAAGGCTTGGCCGTGCTCCCCCGGGTGCGGACCTATCCAGTTCTACCCAATCTTCCGATACGACGGTGCACAGGGCCACGCCGAAAGGTTTGCAAACCCCCAGGGGGTATGTTACGTTCACCGGCGTCAAGATACCCCCTAGGGGTACAAGCCAGAGGAGTGGACATGCCGCAACACAACAGGTGGTGGGCGCTGGTCGTGCTCGCCGCCGCACAGTTCATGGTGATCATGGATACCTCGATCATCGGCGTCGCCCTTCCCGAGATGCAGCGTGACCTCGGGTTCAGCCAGGGCGGGCTGCAGTGGGTCTTCAACGCCTACGTGGTCGCCTTCGGCGGCCTGCTCCTGCTGGGCGGCAGGCTGTCCGACCTGTTCGGCGCCCGCAAGATCTTCACCATCGGCTGGGTCGTCCTGACCGCGGGCTCGGTCGTGGCGGCCTTCGCCACGTCCGCGTGGGTGGAGATTCTCGGGCGCGCCGTCCAGGGTGTCGGCGGGGCGCTGATCGCGCCCGCCGCGATGACGCTGCTCATGATGCTGTTCGGGCACAACCCGCGCGAGCTGGGCAAGGCCATGGCCCTGTACGGCGCGGCCGCCCCCGCGGGCGGTACGGCGGGCGTCTTCCTCGGCGGCGTCATCACCGAGTACCTCAGCTGGCCGTGGGTGTTCATCGTGTACATCCCGATCGGCCTGATCACCCTCGCGGCCATCCCGGCGCTGCTGCCCGCCACGCAGGGCAAGCGGGGCTCGGTGGACGTGTTCGGCGCGGTCACCGTCACGGCGGGCATCGCCCTGACCGTCTACACGATCGTGAAGGCCCCCGAGCAGTCGCTGACCACGACGCTGATCGAGGCCGCGGGCGCGATCGTCCTGCTCGTCGCGTTCCTGCTGACCCAGCGCAGCGTGCGCGAGCCGCTCATGCCGCTGAAGATCTGGAAGACCCCCGGCCTGGCCCCCGCGAACCTGGCCATGGCGCTGCTCGGAGCCGCCTGGATCCCGATGTGGTACTTCCTCAACCTGTTCCTGCAGCAGGACCTCGGCTACGGCGCCTTCGCCAGCGGCGCGGCGCTGCTCCCGATGACGGTCGCGGTCATGATCTTCATGATCGGCATCACCGCGAGGCTGCTCGGCCGGTTCGGCGCCAAGCCGCTCATCGTGCTCGGGCTGGCCGTCCTGGCGGTGGGCGTCGGCGGGCTGGCCTTCAGCGGCTCGGCCTTCCTGCCTGCCAGCCTGGTCGCCGCGGTCGGGATGTCCCTGGCGTACATCCCCGCGATGATGTCGGCGCTGTCGGGGGTGCGGCCCGAGGAGAGCGGGCTGGCCTCGGGGATCGTCAACACCACCTACAACGTGGGGTCGGCGCTGGGACTGGCCGTCATGACCGCGATCGCCACCTCGCAGGAGAACGGATTCGACGCCGCCTTCGTCGGCGCGGGCGTGGTGGCCGCGGCGGGCGCGCTGCTCACCCTGGTCCTCATGCGGCGGCCCGCGCAGGTCCCGCAGGAGCAGCCCGCGCACGTCTAGATTCCCCGTACGGCAAGCCGCCGAGAGCGCCACCCAAGGCGCGTGGCCGGCCTCCGTCCAGGGACACGGCAAGCGAGCGCGCGGGGCTGAGCCCCGTCACGGAAGGCGAATCACCAGATCCGCGGAATACCCTAGGGGGGTAGGGTGTTATGCTGAAGGAAGAGAGAGGCGGGGACCATGGCTGGATACACCGGCACCAGGCAAGACCACCTCCGGCGGCTGCGCCGGATCGAGGGCCAGGCGAGAGGCCTTCAGCGCATGGTGGAGGACGACAAGTACTGCATCGACATTCTCACCCAGGTGTCGGCCACCACGAGCGCCCTCCAGTCCTTCGCCCTCTCCCTGCTCGAGGAGCACCTGGCCCACTGCGTCGCCGAGGCCACCCTGAAGGGTGGCCCCGAGGCCGACGCGAAGGTCAAGGAAGCAGCCGAAGCGATCGCCAGACTCGTCCGTTCCTAGCAGTCCGCACCAAGCACCGAGGAGATATGACATGAGCACCGCCACCTACACCGTCAAGGGCATGACCTGCGGCCACTGCGTCAGCTCGGTCAAGGAGGAGGTCGGCGAGGTCTCCGGCGTCACCGGCGTCGAGGTCGACCTGGCCAGCGGCCTGCTGACCGTCGAGAGCGACAGCCCCGTCGAGACCGACCGGATCGTCGCCGCGGTCGAGGCCGCCGGATACGAAGTGGCGGACCGGTCGTGAACACCCCCGCCAAGCTCGTCACCTACGTCGCGGGCCTCGCCGTCGTCTTCGGCGCGGCCCTCGGCGTGGGCAGCGCAGTCGGTGAGGTCGGCGCCCCGCCCAAGGCCACCGCCCCCAGCGAGAGCGCCGGCCCCGCCGGCGCGGGCCACGGCGAGAGCACGAGCCACGGCGACCAGAACGGCGGCCAGAACAGCGCCACCACGAAACCCGCACAAGCAGCTGCACAGGATACCCCCGGGGGGCTCCAAGTGTCTCAGAACGGCTACACCCTCACCCCGCTCACCGCGACGATCAAGCCCGGCGAGCCCACCGACTTCGCCTTCACCGTGACGGCCCCCGACGGAAGGCCCGTCACCGACTACCAGGTCCAGCACGACAAGAAGGTCCACTTCATCGTCGTCTCCCGCGACCTCACCACCTTCCAGCACCTGCACCCCGAAGAGGGCGCCAACGGCGTCTGGACGGTCAAGCTGACCCTCCCCGAGGCCGGCGTCTACCGCGCCTACGCCGACATCTTCCCCACCGGCGCGAGCGCGCTGACCCTGGGCGCCGACCTGTTCGCCGCCGGCGACTACGCGCCCAAGGCGTTGCCGCAGGTCAGCCGTACCGCCGAGGTCGACGGCTACACGGTGACCCTCGACGGAGACCTGACCCCCGGCAAGTCGAGCAAGCTGACACTGAAGGTGAGCAAGGACGGCAAGCCGGTCACCGACCTGCAGCCCTACCTCGGGGCCTACGGCCACCTGGTGGCGCTGCGCGCGGGCGACCTGGCCTACCTCCACGTCCACCCGGACGGCGAACCCGGCGACGGCAAGACCAAGCCCGGTCCTGAGATCACCTTCTACGCCGAGGTGCCCAGCACCGGCGACTACCGCCTGTTCCTTGACTTCCAGCACGGCGGAGTCGTACGGACGGCGGACTTCACCGCCCGCGCGGGACAGGCGGCGGCGCCGGCGGCGAGCCCCACGGCCGCCCCCTCGGCCAGCCCGTCGGCGAGCCCGGCCTCCGACCACGACTCCACCCCGCACGGCCACTGACGCAGGATCGCGACGTAAGAAAGGAGAGGTGATGTCTCCCCTCACCGACGACAAGCCCCACGGCGCCGTCGAACTGTCCATCGGCGGCATGACCTGCGCGTCCTGCGCCAACAGGATCGAGCGCAAGCTGAACAAGCTCGAGGGCGTGACCGCGACGGTCAACTACGCGACGGAGAAGGCGAAGGTCACCTTTCCCGAGGGAGTCGACCCGCAGGAGCTGATCGCCACCGTGGAGTCGGCGGGTTACACCGCGGAGCTGCCCAAGCCGCCGCAGGCGGAGGGCGAGGAGCAGGAGCCGGAGGACGAGCTCAGGCCGCTGCGCAACAGGCTGGTCACCTCGCTGGTGCTGGCCGTTCCCGTGATCGCGATGGCGATGATCCCGCCGCTGCAGTTCACCAACTGGCAGTGGCTGTCGCTGACGCTGGCCGCGCCCGTCGTGGTCTACGCGGGCTGGCCGTTCCACAAGGCCGCGTGGACGAACCTGCGCCACGGCGCGGCGACCATGGACACGCTGGTCTCGATCGGCACCCTGGCCGCCTTCGCCTGGTCGCTGTGGGCGCTGTTCTTCGGCACGGCGGGCACGCCGGGCATGACGCACCCGTTCGAGTTCACGATCGCCAGGACCGACGGCTCGGGCAACATCTACCTCGAGGCCGCCGCGGGCGTCACCGCGTTCATCCTGGCGGGCCGCTACTTCGAGGCCAGGTCCAAGCGCAAGGCGGGCTCCGCGCTGCGGGCCCTGCTCGAGCTGGGCGCCAAGGACGTCGAACTGGCGGACGGCCGGCGCATCCCCACCGACCAGCTGAAGGTCGGCGACAGGTTCGTGGTGCGTCCCGGCGAGAAGATCGCCACGGACGGCGTGGTCGACGAGGGCACCAGCGCGGTCGACGCCTCGATGCTGACCGGCGAGTCGGTCCCGGTGGAGGTCCGCCCCGGCGACGCGGTGACCGGCGCGACGGTCAACGCCGGCGGCAGGCTGATCGTCCGGGCCACCAGGGTCGGCTCCGACACCCAGCTGGCCCAGATGGCCAAGCTCGTGGAGGACGCGCAGACCGGCAAGGCAGAGGTCCAGCGGCTGGCCGACAGGATCTCCGGCATCTTCGTCCCGATCGTCATCGCCCTGGCCATCGGCACGCTCGGCTTCTGGCTGGGCACCGGCGGCGGCGCGGGCGCGGCCTTCACCGCCGCGGTCGCGGTGCTGATCATCGCCTGCCCCTGCGCTCTGGGGCTGGCCACGCCGACCGCGCTGCTGGTCGGCACCGGCAGAGGCGCCCAGCTGGGCATCCTGATCAAGGGCCCGGAAGTGCTCGAGTCGACCAGGAAGATCGACACGGTCGTGCTGGACAAGACCGGCACGGTCACCGAGGGCAAGATGACGCTGACCGGCGTCCACCTGGCCGAGGGCGAGGAGCGCGAGGAGGTGCTGCGCCTCGCGGGAGCGCTGGAGCACGCCTCCGAGCACCCGATCGCGCAGGCCATCGCCCGCGCCGCCGATTCCAAGGCGACGGTCGAGGACTTCGCCAACGTCGAGGGCCTCGGCGTGCAGGGCATCGTCGACGGGCACGCCGTGCTCGTGGGCCGGCCCAGGCTGCTGGCCGAGTGGTCTCAGCACCTGCCCGAGGAGCTGACCGAGGCGCTGGAGCGCGAGCAGGAGGCCGGCCGTACCGCCGTGGCGGTCGGATGGGACGGCAAGGCGCGCGCGGTCCTCGTGGTGGCCGACGTCGTCAAGTCGACCTCCAAGGAGGCGATCCAGCAACTGAGGGCGCTGGGTCTGACCCCCGTGCTGCTCACCGGCGACAACGAGAAGGTGGCGAGGTCGGTCGCGGCCGAGGTCGGCATCGACGAGGTCATCGCCGAGGTCCTGCCCGCCGACAAGGTGGACGTGGTCAAGCGGCTGCAGGCCGAGGGCAAGTCGGTCGCCATGGTAGGCGACGGCGTCAACGACGCCGCCGCGCTCGCCCAGGCCGACCTGGGCCTGGCGATGGGCACGGGCACCGACGCGGCGATCGAGGCCTCCGACCTCACGCTGGTGCGCGGTGACCTGCGGGTGGCCGCCGACGCGATCAGGCTCTCCCGCAGGACGCTGGCCACGATCAAGGGCAACCTGTTCTGGGCCTTCGCCTACAACGTGGCGGCGCTGCCGCTAGCCGCGCTCGGGCTGCTCAACCCGATGATCGCCGGTGCCGCGATGGCCTTCTCCAGCGTCTTCGTGGTCACCAACAGCCTGCGTCTTCGCGGCTTCAAGTAGGCCCCAGCGGACGGCCGGCGTCATGGCGGCGCCGGCCGCCGCGAACAACGCCCCGAGCACCACCCAGCCCGGTGTGCCCCAGCCGATGACGAGGCTGGTGAGCAGCACCGGGCCCGCCATTCTCGCGATCGCCGTGCCGGTGCCGAAGAAGCCCTGGTACTGCCCCTGCTTGCCGGCGGGAGCCAGCCCGAAGCTGATCTCCCAGGCGCCCGAGGAGAGCATCATCTCCCCCAGCACCAGCAGCAGCGCCGCCGCCAGCAGGACGAACACGGTGTGCCCCTGCGAGAACACCAGGCACGAGGCGAACAGCACCAGGCCCGCCAGCCGTACGAATCGGGAGGCGGAGGCCAGGTCGCGGACCCTGCGCGCGACGCGCACCTGGAACAGCACGACGCACACGGTGTTGAGCACCAGCACGGCGGAGACGGTCCAGGCGGGCGCGTCGGTCCGCTGGACGATCCACAGCGGCAGCACCAGGCTGATCAGCGGCCTGTAGAGCAGCATGACCGTGTTGAGCAAGGTGATCGCGGCGTAGGGCCGGTCCCTGAGCACGGCGAGGCGCGGCTCCCCCTTCACCGCCGGCACGCCGGCCACGGCGGGCACCAGCGCGAGCACCCCCGCCGCGACCAGGTAGCTCGCCATGTCCACCGCGAAGACCGTGAGGTAGGCCGCCGAGGTGTCGAAGTGCAGCGCCAGGGCGCCGAGCCCGGCGCCGACCGCGATCCCCGCGTTGAGTGTGGACTGCAGCACCGCCCGCACCCTGGTGCGCTCGGCGGGCGGCACCAGCCCTGCCAGCAGCGCCTGCTGAGCGGCCGACAGCCCGCTCTGCGCGCCGGCGTAGAGGCAGACGGCCAGCACGAACAGCGGGAAGGAGCGCACCACGAGGAACGTGCCGACCCCCGCGCCCGTGGCCACCGCCAGCAGCACCGCGACGCCGCGCGGCCCCCGCCGGTCGGCCAGGTTCCCCAGCGGGACGCCCGCGACGGTGCCGAGCGCCCAGCCGATGGTCAGGCCGAGGCCGATCTCGAAGGGGGACAGGCCGACGATTCTGGTGAAGTACAGCGTCGAGGTGACGATGTAGGCCCCGTCGCCGATCGAGCTGGTGAGCTGGGCGACGGTGAGGACGCGGCGGGGATTCATCTACTTGAGCGATTCCGGGGTCATGTGGGTGATCACGCAGCCGTTGATCTGGCTGGCGCGCAGCCGTACCAACTCGAGAAGGGGCTTGGGCAGCCCGCTCTTCCCGATGACCTTCTCCAGCCCGGCCATCGCCTGGTAGGCGTCCGGGAGGATTGTGCCGATTTCCACCCTTTGCGTCATGAGGAGAGGTTAGAGGCGAGACTTGGCCGAGTGTAAGCTCCAATTCTTAGCGATCTGATTGGGCCAAGATGGACTTCCACATCAGCCTGGCGGGCAGGGGTGAGCTCGCCGCACAGATCTACCGGCAGCTGCGCGACGCGATCCTCGACGGACGGCTCAGGCAGGGCGAGCGGCTGCCGCCCACGCGGGAGCTGGCCCGCAGCCTCGACGTCGCCCGCAACACCGTGGCCGTCGCCTACGAACGCCTCACCGCCGACGGCTTCCTCGAGGGCAGGGCGGGCGCGGGCACGTTCGTCAGCGCGCCGGTCAGGCCCTCGACGCGGCGCAGGGCGCCGCACGGAAGCGGCGTAAGGCCGCGTGGGGTGTGGGGCGAGATCGCCGCAACGGAGATGAGAAGGAGCCCGCCGGCGTTCGACTTCAGGGTGGGCACGCCCGACCTGACCCTGTTCCCGCTGGAGAGCTGGCGGCGCCTGGTCACGCGCGAGCTGCGGGTGACGGCGGCCGGCTATCTCGCCCCTGAGGGGCACGAAGGGCTGCGCGTCGCCATCGCCCGCTATTTCGGCGTCTCCCGCTCGGTCCGGGCGGCGCCCGACGACGTGATCGTCACGCAGGGCGCCCAGCAGGCGCTCGACCTGGTCGGCAGGGTGCTGATCGAGCCGGGTGACTGCGTGGCGGTGGAGGAGCCGGGATACCCGCCCGCGCGGCGGCTGTTCCACTCGCTCGGCGCCCGCGTAGCGGGGGTGCCCGTCGACGCCGAGGGCCTGGACGTCACGGCCATCCCGCGCACGGCGCGGCTGGTCTACGTCACGCCGTCGCACCAGTTCCCCCTGGGCACGCCGATGTCGCTGGCCCGCCGTACGGCGCTGCTGTCCTGGGCGCGGCAGCGCGACGCCGTGGTGATCGAGGACGACTACGACAGCGAGTTCCGCTTCGAGGACCGCCCGCTGGAGCCGCTGCAGAGCCTGGACCGCAGCGGCAGGGTGATCTACGTCGGCTCCTTCTCCAAGACCCTCGCCCCGATGCTGCGTCTCGGCTTCCTCGTCGCCCCCGCCTCGCTGCAGCCCGCGCTGCGCGTCGCCAAGCAGCTGACCGACTGGCACAGCGAGACGACCGCGCAGGCGGCGCTGGCCAGGTTCATCGACGAGGGCCTGCTGGCCAGGCACGTGCGCAGGGCGACCAGGCAGTACGCGGCCAGGCACGTGCTGATCGCCGCGTTCCTTCGCGAGCACCTCGACCTGGTGCCGTCGGCCGCAGGGCTGCACCTGTGCGCCAAGGGAGAGGTGGATCCCGCACGGGCCCCCGAGGTCGCGGTCGAGAGCCTGCCGAGCTACTACGCGGGGCCGTCCGAGCAGGGCGTGGTGCTCGGCTACGGCGGCATCCCGCTGGAGCGGATCGGAGAGGGACTGCGGCGGCTCATTCCCGCGCTGCGGGTGAGACCATTGTCCCTTTGATACCTGGGGGGACTATGGCGGGCGATCTCGGCCTGCTTCGCGATCGCCGTTTCGCGTTGCTGTTCTCGGCCAGGACCGTCTCGGTCCTCGGCAGCTCCTTCGCGCCCGTCGCGCTGGCCTTCGGCATCCTCGAACTGCCCGGCGCCACGGCCACGACCCTGTCGGTCGTCCTCGCCGCCGAGGCGGTGCCGATGGTGGTCTTCATGCTGGTCGGTGGGGTGATCGCGGACCGGCTGCCCAGGAACAGGGTGATGTTCGCGGCGGACGCGATGAGCGCCCTGGCCTTCGCGGCCCTCGGCGTGATGCTGCTGACCCGCTGGACACCCATGCCCGCGCTGGTGATCGTCGCGGCGATCAGCGGCATCGCGGTGGCGATGATGTGGCCCGCGCTGGCCGGCATCATCCCCGACGTCGTGCCGCCCGAGCGGCTGCAGACCGGCAACGCGCTGCTCGGATTGGGCGCCAACTCCGCCCGCGTGCTGGGGCTGGTGCTGAGCGGGGCGACCGTGGCGCTGATCGGCGGCGGCTGGTCGCTGGTGGTCAGCGGGCTGATGTTCGCGGCGGGCGCCGGGCTCATCGCGGTGCTGCGGCTCAAGCCCGTGGAACGGCTGGCGGAGGAGAGGCACTCGGTGCTGGCCGACCTGCGCGACGGCTGGAAGGAGTTCATCTCGCGGCAGTGGCTGTGGGTGGTCGTCGCCCAGTTCTCCGTGCTGGTGATGGCCATGCAGGCGGCGCACGGCGTGCTCGGCCCGCTGCTGGCCAAGCAGAGCCTCGGAGGGGCGCCCGCGTGGTCGGCCGTGCTGGCGGGCGAGGCGGTCGGGATGATCGGCGGCGTGGTGGTCGCGATGCGGCTGCGGCCCAGGCGGCCGATCTTCCTCGGAACGCTGCTGACGCTGCCCACGGCGCTGCCGTACCTGCTGCTGGGGGTGGGGGCGCCGCTGTGGACGGTGGTGCTCGGCGCGGTGATCATGGGCGTCAGCATGGACGTCTTCGGGGTGCTGTGGCAGACCACGATGCAGCGGGAGATCCCCGCCGAGTCGCTGTCGCGCGTCAGCTCCTACGACGCGCTCGGATCGCTGATGTTCGGCCCGATCGGCCTGCTGGTGGCGGGCCCCGTCGCCGTCGCGATCGGCCCTGGCCCCGCGCTGGTCGGCTGCGCGGCGATCGTGGTGGTCTGCGGGCTGGCCGCGTTGACGTCGCCGGGGGTGCGCGGCCTCACCTCGCCGTGAGGCCGCGCGGCGGCGTGCCGCTCGGCGCCTTCCCCTAGATCAGGGCCGCGACGGCGCCTGCTGCTTCGGGATGCGCCTTCAGCAGGGCGGCGACCTCCGCGTGCCCAGGGCCGCCGCTGTCGGTGTCACCGGTCTGCCACTCGCCCGAACAGCCGAGCAGCGCCGCGACGGCGTCGGTCGGCGCGGGGTGGGCCGCGAGCAGGCCGGTGACGGGCCCCGCCACCACGGGAGCCCGGCCCCTGGTGCCCTTCGCGGACTGCGCCGACCACGGCGGCACCCACGCGTCGACGGCGGCCAGGCTCGCGGGATAGGTCAGGCCCGCCTCCCGCACCAGCACGGGCACCAGCTCGGGCGCCTCCCTGCGCAGCGTCGTGATCAGGTTCGGCAGCCACGGCAGCAGCACGTCGTCGGGCAGCCTGCCGAAGGCGCCCGACAGCACCTCCACCACGAAAGGCGTCAGCACGGGAGCGGGCTCGAGCGCCTGGACGAACCCGGTGATGTACAGCGGCACCGAGGGCACGACGAGAGGGTTGTTCAGCAGGTCGTCGCAGCGCGACCGCAGGTCCGCCATGGTCAGCAGCCCCAGCTGGAACTGCGCCGCCCACACCAGCGCCACCTTGGCGGGAGCCTCGGGGTGCGACTGCCGTACCGCGAGCTCGAGCTGAGCCCTGTCGCAGCCGAGCGAGATCGCCAGGCTCTCCATGGAGAACAGGAATCCGAGCATCGCGCCGACCTGGCGGACGCCGGTGTCCTCGTCGACGAAGGCGCTCGGCAGCAGCGTGCAGTAGTGCGCGTAGCCCGCCGTGACGAACGCCTCACACCAGCCGGGCAGCGCGCCGCCTGACGACCGGTAGTGCGCGAGCAGCCGCCTGATCCTGCGCAGCACCTCGGGCGCGTCGTCCACGGTCCGCTCGGCCGAGAGCAGCTCCACCGCCCGCGCCCCGAGCTCGTCGGTGAACCTGCGGCTGCCGAGGAACAGGATGGAGTCCTCGACCGCGCCCAGCACCACGGCGGCCGTGGCCTTCGGGTCCCACGCGGCGCGGCGCAGCCGCTGCTCCATGACCTGCTCGATGGTCACGCCCTCGTAGCCGAGCTCGATCAGCTCGCGCTGGTGTTTGCCGAGCCAGAGGTCCCAGCTCTCCTGGATCGACCGCTCGCCCAGCCTGCGCGAGCCCATGATGGGCTTCACCGCCCCTTCGGGCAGCAGGTAGCGCAGCATCCACAGCAGGTCGGAGCAGGGCACCAGCTCCGGGTTGAGGTCGAGGTTCATCAGCGCCCTGGACAGGGTGCGTTTCTGCAGGTCGAGCCCGAGCGGCTCCAGGCGGTCGAGCACGTCGCGGGCCAGCGGCGGCAGCGAGTCGTAGCCGACCTGGCCGATCCTGTCGCCGCCCAGCATGATCTCGCACAGGCGACGCACGTCGCGCCTGCCGGGCACGACGTCCTTCTCGATGCAGGTGACCGCGGCGTCCTGGAAGTCGTAGGGCGTGGGCCGCTTCCTGTTGCGCATGCCCGCCAGCAGGATGGAGGTCTCGTAGATCGCGATGGCGTCGGCCGTGCTGGCCAGGTAGCCGTTGCGCCTGGCCAACCGGACGATGTCGACACACCAGCCGAGCAGCTCGGCCTCGTCGAAGCCGTCGAGGGCGGGAGGCTGGGTCAGGAAGCCCGACAGCCTGTCGTCCCGTTCCAAGGGCGCGGGCGGCGGCAGGGCGCGGGCCTTGCTCTTGCCCCCCAGCTGGTACGGCGTGACGCCGCTGCGCTTGACCGCCTTGCTCCAGGTCGCCGAGGCGATCGAGACCGAGCCCGGCGCCAGGCCGAACTGCTCCTCGATCGCCGAGTGGCTGGAGGGGATGAGGCCGTAGAGCCAGCGGGTCGCCGTACGCGGGGTGATGTCGAGGTGCTCGCCCATCACGGGGCTGGCGGCGTGGAAGGCGCCGCAGACGTAGAGGCAGGTGTCGGGGTCCGCGCCGGTGGCGGCGAGGTGCTCGCGCATCCGCGTCCACATGTAGCGCTCGCGGTCCTCGTCCATCTCGTTGCCCTGGGGCCTCAGCCGCCTGAACAGGCTGCCGATCAGCACCATGACCTGCCGGTAGGTGTCATAGTCGGCGCCGACGAGGGGCTGCTCGACGTACTGGTCCCACCACTCCGACCAGTGCCGCACCTTGCCGTGGTGCAGCAGGTGCTCCTCCAGCTCGGCGAAGCGCGGGCGCAGGTCGCCGATCTCGACGCCCACGGCCTCGCCCCGCTCGCGCGGCTCCCACTGGAAGACGTGGTCGACCGAGCGGTCCACGAGCACGATCTCGACGCCGGGGGTGTCGAGGGCGTAGGCGATGGCCTGGTACTCCGCCGACGACTCGGTGATCGGCGCGATCACGCTCAGCGGCGCCCACTCGGGAGGGAAGCCCTCGATGTCGGTGGCGAAGGCCTGCAGCGCCACGGGAAGGCGGCAGTTGCGCAGCTCGTCGAGGACGGGCCGCAGGTCCTCGCACAGCTCCAGGTAGATGACCTTGGGCTGCTTCTCCCTCAGCCTGCGCGCCATCGCCAGCGCGGAGGCGGGCGAGTGGTGGCAGACGGGGAAGATCTCCAGCTCGGCCTTCAGCGCCTGCTCGACGTCGTCGACCAGGCCGGTGCCGAAGGCCGCGGCCGCGCCTGCGAGCTGCTCGCGCAGCGGGTCGAAAGGGCTCATGAGAGCGTGGCGATCGCCTGACGGCCGCCTTCGAGGAACTCCGGCCACTCGCCGCCGTCCTTCTTGCTGCGCGGCTCGACGACGCCGTGCCAGTACTTGTTGAGGATCGCCAGGTCCTCAGGGGTGCGCCTGGCCAGCGAGCCGACCAGCGAGCTCGCCAGCGTCGCCGCCCGCAGCGTGCTGTCGCCGAAGAACTGGCTGTGCAAAATCGCGTCCTCCAGCACGCCGATCTGCTCGGCCGTGGACAGCGCGGACTCCAGCTTCTGGTCGTCACTGGTGGCCGAGGCGGCGCCGGCGCGCAGGTCGGCGAAGCTCTGCAGCAGGATGTCGAGCAGCGTGGGCGGCACGTCCAGGTCGATCTGGTGCCTGCGCAGCAGTTCGGTGGTGCGGAAGCGGACGATCTCCGCCTCGCTCTTCTTGTTGGTCACCACCGGGATGCGGACGAAGTTGAAGCGCCGCTTCAGCGCCGAGGACAGGTCGTTGACACCCCTGTCACGGCTGTTGGCGGTGGCGATGATGGAGAAGCCGGGCTGCGCGAAGACGATGTTGTCCTCGCCCTCTCCCAGCTCGGGGATGGACACGTACTTCTCCGAGAGGATGGAGATGAGCGCGTCCTGCACGTCGCTGGTGGACCTGGTCAGCTCCTCGAAGCGGCCGATCACGCCCTTCTCCATCGCCGTCATGATCGGCGAGGGGATCATCGACTCGCGCGACTGGCCCTTGGCGATGACCATCGAGACGTTCCACGAGTACTTGATGTGGTCCTCGGTGGTGCCGGCCGTACCCTGCACGACCATGGTCGAGTTGCGGCAGATCGCGGCGGCGAGCAGTTCGGCCAGCCAGCTCTTGCCGGTGCCGGGGTCGCCGATGAGCAGCAGGCCGCGGTCGGAGGCGAGCGTGACGATGCTGCGCTCGACGAAGCTGCGGTCACCGAACCACTTCTGCGGGATCTCGCGGTCGAGGCCGTCCGAGCGCTCGGAGCCCAGCACGAAGATCCGCACCATGCGGGGGCTGAGCCGCCACGAGAACGGCTTGTGTCCTTGGTCGATCGACTCCAGGTAGTCGAGCTCTTCGGCGTACTTGGATTCAGCGGGGGCGCGCAGCACAGGGGTCTCCTAGGCGAGGAAGCTCTTGAGCTCGAGAACGAGTTTGCGGATGTGGCCCGAGATCACGGGCGTGCCCAGGTCCTTGAGCCGCTGCCTGAACCATGGGTCCACGCTCGCGTTACCCGAGCTGTTCACCGAGCCGACCGGGATGAACCTCACGCCCGAGCGATGCAGCGACTCGAAGTCGGTGATCAGCGAGCGGTTGTCGTAGAAGTCCGAGATCCACACCATGACGGTGTTCCGCGGATCGGTGATCTTGGGCCTGGCCAGGGCCATCGCGACGGTGCCGTTGGTGCCGCCGCCGAGTGTCGTGCGCAGCAGCACCTCGAACGGGTCGTGCACCCAGGGGGTGAGGTCGAGCGCCCTGGTGTCGTAGGCGACCAGGTGCACGTCGACCTTCGGCAGGCCGGCGAAGATCGAGGCGAGGATCGTGCAGTTGACCATCGCGTCGACCATCGAGCCCGACTGGTCGACGACCACGATCAGCTTGGCGGGCGTGGTCCTCTTCGCCGTCTGCCGGTAGAAGAGCTTGTCCACGTAGAGCCGCTCGTCCTCGGGGCTCCAGTTGGTGAGGTTCTTCCAGATCGTCCGCTCGAGGTCGAGGTTGCGGTAGACGCGCTTCGGCGGCACCGACCTGTCGATCACGCCCGAGCTGGTCTTCTCGACCTGGGTGCGCAGCACCTGGGCGACCTCGTCGACGAACCTGCGGATCAGCGCCTTGGCGTTGGCCAGCGCGATGCCCGACAGGTTGGCTTTGTCGCGCAGCAGCTGCTCGATGAGCGACATGCTGGGAGTGAGCTGGCCCGCCAGCTGCGGATCGGCCAGGACCTCGCGCAGGTGCATGCGCTTGACCAGGTCGGCCTCGATCTCCTTGAGGCCGTGGCCCTCGCCCATCACCTGCTGGAAGCAGGCGGCGTCGCGTTTCCAGGTGGCCAGCTGGGTGGCGGTGACCGTGCCCGACCCTGTGTTGAAGACGTTGAGCAGGAGCTTGGAGACCACGGCGGCCCTGCGGACGGGGTCGGGGTCCTCCAGGTCGATCTCGGGGAAGCGCTGCAGCAGGTTGTCCATCGACACCGAGGGGTCGAGCAGCGCCGCGGGAAGGCCGATGTCCTCCACGATGGCCACGCTGGCCGCCTCGAGCGCGGGCTGCTCGTCGGGCTCGAACAGCCGCGCCATGAGGCGCCAGTAGAGGACCTGCCGCCGGTTCTCGTCGCTCATTTGCGCAGCAACCGCCCTGCTCGCTCCTTGAGCACCGTCACCGCTTCGCCCGCCTTGGCCGCCTTGGGGCTGAGCGCCAGCTCGGCGTTGTGCGGCTTCTTCTTGCCCTTCTGCACGGCGAGCGGCTGCAGTGTCCACTGCCCGCCGTCCCACCTCATCAGCCCGACGCACGCGGAGGCGCCCTTGAGCACGTCATCGGTGATCGGGCCCGAGGTGGTCAGCCTGTCGAAGGTGTAGCCGCTCAGATCGCCTTCGACCAGCACGGGCTCGGCGATGCGCACGGGGTGGCGCTCCAGCGGGGGAACGGCGGGCGCCACGGCCCCCGCGAGCGCCACCCTCGCCGTCACGAACGGGTCGACGGGGTCCTTGAGCGTGACGCGGTCCTCGTGCCAGACCAGGTCGCCTCCGCCCAGCAGCGGCAGGTCCCTGACCTCGACGGCCCGCTGCTCGGCCAGCGCCCTGACCAGCTTCGGATATCCGCTCAGCAGCGGCCACACGGCCAGCCCGACGATGGTGTCGACCTTCGCGACGGTCACGCTGGTGCGCACCAGGCGCTCGTCCAGCACCCCGTGCACCTGCACCTGTACGGCGGTGCCGTGCTCCTGCACGTCCACGCCGAGGATCAGCAGCGTCCCCGACACCTCTTCGACGGCGGGCTCTGGCCAGCCGCCCTGCGACAGCAGCAGCGCCCTCGTCCACAGGTCCGCCCACCTGCGCCTGGGCAGCCGCTCCATCGTCGCGACGGGACATGACGCGCTCAGCTCGGCGGCCAGCCCGTCGAGCAGGACAGCCAGCCTGCGCATGCCGGGATCGGCGAGCAGCGCCTCGATCGGCTGCGCCGAGGCGGAGACCAGGTCGTGGTCGACACCCTTCCACCCCGTGATGGCCAGTTCGGCCAGCCACGACCGGCAGCCCACGCCCGCGGCCGAGCGGCCCTCTCCCGCGACGTACTCCGCTCTCCGCCTGCCCATGGCCGTGTCGAGCTGGGACAGCAGCGCGTCGTGCACCGCGCCGAGCAGCGCGGCCCGGCCACCGGCCAGCACCGTCAGGTGCTCCTCCGCGACCGACCCCGCGGCGATCTTCTCCGCGGCCTCGGCCGCCCGCTGCCCGAGCGGTGTGCTCGCCAGCGCGCCCGCCAGGTCTCTCAGCTGGTCTCCCGCGAGCCTCGCGAAGCCGTGCGTCAGGGCCTCGTCGAACCCTGCCACGACCTCGAGGGCCTCTTCGACTCCCTCCGAGGGAGCGTCCATTCGCATCAACGGAACCAATGCATCTCGGGGATGGGCACGGTGGACTCAGGCAGCTCCAGGTAGGCCAGGTGCCGCAGGAAGCGGCTGAACACCATGGCCGCGGGCGCCGCTTCGGGCTGACCGCTGAGGAGGGCGCCCTCCTCGGCCCTGAGGTAGCGCGCGACCCTGTCGACGCCGTACTGCAGCACCGCCTCGTCACGCAGGGCGTGCAGGTGCTTGCACGCCGATCCCCTCAGTCCGCCGCACGGGCGGTTGTTGTTCGTGCTGCAGTTGATGGTGAGCGTCCCCGCGGTGATCGAGGAGACGTACACCCGCTCGATGTCGGAACCGCTCGACACGACACCCTGCAGCCGCCCGTCCGCCAGCTCGACGAAGGGCACTTTCGCCAGTTTGCGGGGCTGGACAGGCGCGACGACTCTCTCCGCGCTGGCCTGTTCCCACGCGGGTCTGTCCGCGTTCACGACCTCGACCTCCAGCCCTGACGGCTCATGGATGATCAGTGACCCGGTAATTTACCCCAAAGCCCAGCAGGGTCAATTCGCGGTGCTTTTTGGGTGTGCCGACCGTGGCGGTCGCCGTCCCAAGGTTGAGCTCTTCGTCGCGCGCGACCACGTCGCGGGCCTCGGGTCGCGGCGACTCCACGAGCGGGTCAAGGTATCCCATAGCCGCGTGATCACCGCATATCCGCTGGGCACAGGCACGGTATGGCATACAACGCACGGGTCACCGGCTGGGTCGGATGGGTCTGGTTCGCCGGCATGATGATGATCATGGTCGGCATGTTCAACATCCTGACCGGGTCGCTGGCTATCGTCGGCGACGACCTCTACGTCACCGCCGCCGGTCGGCTGCTGGCCTTCGACATCACCGGCTGGGGATGGATCCATCTGATCCTCGGCATCCTGGCGGTGATCACGGGCGTCGCGCTGTCGGTGGGCCAGACCTGGGCCAGAGTGGTCGGCGCGGTCCTGGTGATGCTCAACGCGCTGACCCAGATGGCCTGGATCAACGTCAACCCGTGGTGGTCGCTCATCGTCATCGCCCTGGACGTGTTCGTCCTCTACGCGATCATCGTGCACGGCCGGGAGGCGGCGGCGCTGAACGACTGACACGTCAGGGGGCAGCACAGCAGGCCCGTCACCAGCGGGGTCCGGAGGGCCGATGAGAGGCCAGGGAGCATCCTTCCGCCGCCTCCACGCGCGGCTCTTCCGCTCGGTGCGCGGCAGAGCGACGCTCGTCGCGCTGGGCGTCGCCGCCACCGTGCTCCTGGTGTGCGCGATCCTGGTCAGGACGCTCCTCCAGCTGTCCACGGAGGACGTCGCCTCCGCCAGGGCGGCCCACGCGGCGCTGCACGTCGCCTTCCAGATCACCGTGACGCCGGTGAACGACCCCATCCCTGTGCTGCCGGGCGAGAGCGACATGCTCCAGGTCGTGGCGGACGACGGCAGGGTGCTCGGCGCCACGCCCCCGTTGCGCGGCCTGCCGCCGATCTCCCGCGCCCGCCCCCTCGAAGCGGACAGCAGGGTCGACACCACCGAGTGCCCCTCCTCCCTGCCCACCTGCGTGCGCGTCGTCGGCATCGCGGTGGGCCAGACCGCGTACGGCACGCCCGTTCTGGTCTACGGCGCCGTGCCCTTCCCCTCGGGCGTCAGCGGATGGCAGGGGAACGTCCTGCTCGCCGTCATGGCGATCGTCCTGCTGACGCTGATCGGCCTGGCCACGTGGACCACGATCGGCACCGCGCTGCGACCCGTGGAGGCCATCACGAGGGAGATGGCCGAGATCAGCGGCACGGCCGCGCTCCACAGGCGGGTGCCCGTCCCCGAGACCTCGGGCGAGATCCAGCGGCTCGCGGAGACCGTCAACCACACGCTCGGGCATCTCCAGCAGGCCACCGAGCAGCAGCGGCGATTCGTCTCCGACGCCTCCCACGACCTGCGCAACCCCATCACGGGCCTGCTGACGCGGCTGGAGGTCGCGCTCGACGATCCCCAGGACTCCGACTGGAAGTCCACGGTGCGGGCGGCGCTGCGCGACACCCAGCGGCTGAGCGACATCGTGGCCGACCTGCTCGAGCTGGCCCGCCTCGACGCGGGCGCCTTCCAACCCGCCGAGCGCCTTGACCTGGCCGAGCTGGTCGTCTCCGAGGTGGAGCTGCACCGTCGGCGCGTGCCCATCGTCACCCGCCTGGCGGCGGGGACGGTCGTGGAGGCCAACAGGCTCCGCCTGGCGCGGGTGCTCGGCAACCTGCTGGCCAACGCCGAGCGGCACGCGCACTCCGTGATCGAGGTGAGCGTCTGGACGGACCACTCCCAGGGGCAGGCGGTGCTGGAGGTCCACGACGACGGGGAGGGCATTCCCTTCGAGGCCAGGGAGCGGGTCTTCGACAGGTTCGCCAGGCTCGACAGCGCACGCCGTCTCGACACCGGCGGCACCGGGCTCGGCCTGCCGATCGCCCGCGAGATCGCCCGCTCGTACGGCGGATCGCTCGTCGTGGCCGACAGCGAACGCGGCGCCCGCCTGGTGTTGAGACTCCCGGCGCTTTCGTAGGACGGCTCAGCCGGCGAAGCGCTGACGCCGCACGAGCCCTGGGCGCCCTGCCCGCCCGAGGTCAGCGGGAGGGCGACGGCGCGGCCGATCCCCCGGCCAGACCGAGCTCCTCCGTCGGGACCCTGTAGGTCTCGCGCGCCGTGGCCACGGCGATCGCGCTGATGGCGCAGAGGATCGCGGTGAAGATCCCGACGCCGGTCCAGCCCTGCAGGCCGAGCCAGCCCTCAGGCGAGACGATCCCCGCCGCGGAGGCGACGGCGAAGCCCGCGATCGCGAAGCCGATCTGCGTGCCGATCGCCATGCCGGAGAGCCTGACCCTGGTGCTGAACATCTCGCCGTAGAGAGAGGGCCAGATGCCGTTGGAGGCGCTGTAGACGACGCCGAGCGTGAGGATCCCGACGAGGAAGATCAGCGGGTAGTTCTTGGAGTTGATCGCAGCGAGATAGGCGAAGATCATGATCGGACTGCCGACGGCGCCGACGAGGAAGACCGGCCTGCGGCCGATGCGGTCCGACAGCCTGGCCCACAGCGGGATGGCGACGAGGGCGACCGCGTTGGCGGCCACGCCCACCCAGAGCATGGTGGCCCTGTCGAGCCCGATCGCGTCACTCGTGGCGTAGTTGAGCGCCCACACGGTGAAGATCGTGCTCACGGTGGCGATGAGGGCGGCGCCCACCACGCGCAGCACGCTGCTCCAGTGGTCGCGGAAGAGCACGGCCAGCGGCATCTTCGGGACCGTCCCCTTGGCGACCTCCTGCTCGAAGGCAGGCGTCTCCTCCAGCTTCCTGCGGATGATCCAGCCGGCGACGGCGACGGCGACGCTGAGCCAGAACGGCACGCGCCATCCCCAGCTGAGCAGCTGCTCCTCGGGCAGGGCCGCCACGGGGATGAAGACGAAGGTCGCGAGGATCTGGCCGAACTGGGTGCCGTTCAGTGTGAAGCTGGTGAAGTAGCCGCGACGGTCGGCCGGTGCGTGTTCGAGCGTCATGGAGTTGGCGCTGGCCTGCTCACCGGCGGCGGACAGGCCCTGCAGGACCCGCAGCAGGACCAGCAGCACAGGCGCCAGGCCGCCGATCTGGTCCCGCGTGGGCAGGCAGCCGATGAGGAACGTCGAGACGCCCATGAGGACGAGCGTGAAGACCATGATCTTCTTGCGGCCGAACCTGTCGCCGACGTGGCCGAGGAAGAAGGCGCCCACGGGCCTGGCGGCGTAGGCGACGCCGAAGCTGGCCAGCGACTGCAGGGTGGCGGTCGCGGGGTCGGAGTCGTCGAAGAAGACCTTGGAGAAGATGAGGGCCGCTGCGCTGCCGTAGATGAAGAAGTCGTAGTACTCCAGAGCGCTGCCGATCCACGCGGCGACGGCCGCCTTGCGCGGCGTTCCCTGCTGGGCGCCCGGTGAACTGTCGGTCACGGTTGCTCCTTCGGTGAGGCGGTCCCCCCGCGACCAGTGGTTACGAACTAGATAGTTAATTAACGCTGCCGCAATGCTGCAGGTGACGCTCGTCACATGTCAAGACGCTCTAGATAAGTAACGTACTAGTCCGTACATTAACTGCATGACGTCGTACCTGACCGGGCTGATCGGCTCCGGCATCGGCCCCTCGCTCAGCCCGCCGCTGCACGAGCGGGAGGCCGCGCACCACGGCCTGAGCTACGTCTACCGGCTGCTCGACACCGACGTCCTCGGGCAGGACGTCGGTGAGCTGGTCCGCACCGCCAGGCGTTTCGGTTACGACGGGCTCAACATCACCCATCCGTGCAAGCAGGCCGTCATCCCCCATCTGGACGAGCTGTCGGATGACGCCCGCATGCTGGGCGCCGTCAACACGGTGGTCTTCGACGGCGAGCGCGCCATCGGCCACAACACCGACTGGACGGGCTTCGCCGAGTCGTTCGCCAGGGGCCTGCCCGACGCGCCCACCAGGCGGGTCGTCCAACTCGGCGCGGGAGGCGCGGGGGCGGCCGTGGCGCACGCGCTGCTCACCATGGGAGCCGACACGCTCACCGTCGTCGACGCCGATCCGGCGAGGGCGACGGCCCTGGCAGCCGAGCTGGAGACCCGGTTCGGGACCGGGCGGGCGCGCCCCGCCGTCCAGGCCGACCTGCCCGAGCTGCTCGCCGGCGCGGACGGCCTGGCGCACGCCACCCCGACCGGCATGGCGCGCCACCCTGGACTGCCGCTGCCCGCCTCCCTGCTGCGTCCGGGCCTGTGGGTCGCCGACATCGTCTACCGGCCGCTGGAGACCGAGCTGCTGCGGCAGGCCCGCGCGCTGGGCTGCAGAACGCTGGACGGCGGCGGCATGGTCGTCTTCCAGGCCGCGCACGCCTTCCGCCTGTTCACCGGCCGCGTTCCCGACACCGAGCGGATGCTCACCCACCTGACCGATCTGGTCGCCGCCTGAGGAGGAGCCATGCGCAAGTCCATCGCCACCGTGTCGGTGAGCGGCACGCTGACGGAGAAGCTGGCCGCGATCGCCGCCGCCGGCTTCGACGGCGTGGAGCTCTTCGAGAACGACCTGCTGACCTGCCCACTGCCGCCGGAGGAGGTACGGCTGCGCGCCGCCGACCTGGGCCTGTCGATCGAGCTCTATCAGCCCTTCCGCGACTTCGAGGCCATGCCGTCGCCCGACCTGCGCAGGGCCGAGCGCAAGTTCCGCGTGATGGAGCGGCTCGGCGCCGACACGCTGCTGGTCTGCTCCAACGTCTCGCCCCAGGCGGTCGACGACGACGAGCTGGCCGCCTCCCAGCTGCGGCTCCTGGCCGAAAGGGCCGCCGAGCACGGCATCAGGATCGCCTACGAGGCGCTGGCATGGGGGCGGCACGTCAACGAGTACCTCCACGCCTGGCGGATCGTCCGGCTGGCCGACCACCCCAACCTGGGCACCTGCCTCGACAGCTTCCACATCCTGTCGCGCGGCTCCGACCCCATCGGCATCGAGGCCATCCCCGGGGAGAAGATCTTCTTCCTCCAGCTCGCCGACGCCCCGCTGCTGGCGATGGACGTGCTCCAGTGGAGCCGCCACTACCGCTGCTTCCCCGGCCAGGGCACCTTCGACCTGGCGGGCCTGGTAGGCCACGCGCTGAAGGCCGGATACGAGGGGCCGCTGTCGCTCGAGGTGTTCAACGACCATTTCCGGCAGGCCGACGCCGGCCGTACCTCCCGTGACGGCATGCGCTCGCTCATCGCCCTGGAGCAGGCCCTGCGCGGCGCCGACCACCCCGCCGAGCCCACCGGCTTCGCGTTCGCCGAGCTCGCGGGGCCCGTCGGCGGTGTGCTGACCGCGCTCGGTTTCACCAGGACCGGCGCACACCCTGACGAACCGGTCGAGCTGTGGGAGCAGGGCGAGGCCCGCCTCCTGGTCGACACCGCGGCGGCCGACCCCTCACTGCTCGCCGTCGGCCTGGAGACACCCGACCAGGCCGCGGCGACCGAGCACGCCGCTTCGCTGCTGTCGCCGACGATGGAAGCTCCCGACGGCACGAGACACTCCTTCCCCGACGCGGCATGGCGCGACGGCTTCGCCCCTTCCCTCCCTGCCCCTGGCGACATCACCCACATCGACCACGTGGCGCTCACCCAGCCATGGCACCACTTCGACGGGGCCACGCTCTTCTACCGCACCGTGCTCGGCCTCCGCCCCCAGGAGAGCCTGGAACTGCCCGACCCCTACGGACTGCTCCGCAGCAAGGCGATGTCGAGCGCCGACGGCAGGGTCCGCGTGGTGCTCAACCTCGCCCAGGTCGGGGCTGAGAGCATGCCGCTGCAACACGTCGCGCTGGCCACCGACGATCTCCTGGCCACCGCTCGCAGGCTCCGCGCCGAGCATCCGGAGCTGCTGCTGCCGATCCCCTGCAACTACTACGACGACCTCGACGCCGACCCCTCGCTGAGAGAGCTGGGAGTCCTCCACGACCGCGACGAGCACGGCGAGTTCCTGCACCTCTACACCGTCACCGTCGGACGCGTCTTCTTCGAGATCGTCCAGCGCATCGGTGGCTACAGGGGATACGGGGCGGTCAACGCCCCGGTCCGCCTCGCCGTACAACACCTAAGATGGGCCAATGACCTCGCAGCCCGCCACCAGGGAGCGTCAGCGTGACGCCGACAGAACCAGGGCGGAGATCCTCGAGGTCGCCCAGCACGAGTTCGCGCGCCACGGGTACGCGGGGGCGAGGGTCGACGAGATCGCCGCCCTCATGCGCACGACCAAGCGCATGATCTACTACTACTTCGGCAGCAAGGAACAGCTCTACATCGCGGTCCTGGAGAAGGCCTACGCCGAGGTGCGCGAGGTCGAGCGCACGGTCGACGTGGAGCACCTGGCGCCCGTCGAGGCCATCCGCACACTGGCCGAGCTCACCTTCGACCACCACGACGCGCACCGCGAGTTCATCAAGCTCGTCGCCATCGAGAACATCCACCAAGCCGAGCACATCCGCAAGTCCGAGGCGCTGGGCAACCTCGGCACGCCGGTGCTCGACCTCATCGAGCGCATCCTCGACGCGGGCACCGCGAGCGGCGACTTCGTCACCGAGGCCGACGCCATCGACGTGCACATGATGATCAGCGCGTTCTGCTTCTTCCGCGTGGCCAACCAGCACACGTTCGGGGCGCTGTTCGGCCGCGACATGACCGCGCCCGAGCACCGCGACAGGCAGCGCGGCATGGTCGGCGAGATGATCGTCGGGTACCTGCGCGGCGGCGGCGCGAGACCCTGAGGCGCGCCCGGCCGCGAGCGTCACCGGTAGGAGTCGATGAGCCTGGCGAGGTGCCTTCCCGCGATCTCCAGCGGCTCCTCGCTCTGTGAGACCTGCGCGGACATCTCCGCGCCCTCCAACGTGTTGATCACCGTGTGGGCCAGCTCGCGCGCGACGTCCTCGGTGAGGCCCGATTCGAGGAGCTTGTCGCGCACCAGAGCGCGCCAGTTCTCGTAGGCCTCCTCCGCGGCCCGCTGAATGTCCGGCTCGTGCCCCGCGCTCTCGAGCGCCGCCGTGGTGATGGGGCAGCCGTCGAGCCAGTTCGACTCGCGCAGGCCCGCCGCCAGCTCGCGGGTACAGGCGATGACGGCCGCGCCCGGGTCGTCCACGCGGTCGAACCAGGCGGCAAGGGCCTCGGCGAACTCCTTGTCGCCGTGGCGGATCGCCTCGACCGCCAGCTCCCGCTTTCCGCCGGGGAAGAAGTGGTAGACCGAGCCGAGTGTCGCCTCGGCCTCGCGGGAGATCTCCTTGAGGCCCGTCGCCCCGTAGCCCTGCCGTTGCAGCAGCCGGGAGGTCGTGCGGACGATCCGCTCCCGCGTGCCGATCTCGTGCTTGGTCACCATGACTCCAGCCTACTGGATAGAGCGTTCGTTCTAGCGGCGTGCTAGTGTCCTCGTTCTAGATAGAGCGTTCGTTCTAGCGCAATGAAGGAGACAGCCATGAATTCCGTGACCGTGATCGGCCTCGGCCCCATGGGCCAGGCGATGGCCCACACCTACCTGGACAGCGGCTACGACGTGACCGTGTGGAACCGTACGGCCGCCAAGGCAGACGACCTGGTCGCCCGCGGCGCCAGGCTCGCGCCGAGCGTCGAGGCCGCGGTGACGGCCAACGACCTGGTGGTGCTGAGCCTGACCGACTACGACGCCGTGTACGCCATCCTGGAGCAGGCGCCCGCTGCCGCGTTCGCCGGCCGTACGGTGGCCAACCTCACCTCCGACACCCCCGACAAGGCCAGGAAGGCGGCGGCGTGGCTGGCCGAGCGGGGCGCCGTGCAGATCACCGGCGGGGTCCAGGTCCCCCCTCCCCTCATCGGCAAGGAGGGCGCCGAGACGTACTACAGCGGCCCCGAAGACGCGATCGAGACCCATCGCGCCGCCCTCGAGGTGCTGACGGGGATCGACCACCTGGGCGAGGACCCCGGCCTGGCGGCGCTGTTCTACCAGATCGGGATGGACATGTTCTGGACCGGCCTCGTGAGCTACCTGCACGCCCAGGCGGTGGCGGAGGCCAACGGCATCTCGGCCGAGCGCTTCCTGCCCAACGCCGTGAAGACCATGGACTTCAGGTACTTCCTGGAGTACTACGCCCCTCGCATCGCGGCGGGCAACCACGAGGGGGAGGTGGAAAGGGTGGCGATGGGCGTGGCCAGCATGGAGCACGTCCTGCACACCGTGGAGGCCTCGGGCGTGGACGGCTCCCTGCCCGCGACCGTCCTCGACCTCTTCCGCCGCGCCGCCGCCGAGGGACACGGCGAGGACAGCCTCACCCGCCTGATCGAGGTGCTCAAGCGATAGCGGCCGTCGGGCACGGCGACGGCGTGGCCGCCCACGACCGTGACGACCGAGCTGACGTGGTCGCCGCGGATGACCCGTCGCGGCCTCGCGGGCCGCGCGCTTCTCGCGGACCGCGCGCGCTGCTCGCGCTTCTCGCGGGCTGCTCGCGCTTCTCGCGGGCGAGCCACGGACCGGGTGCGGCGCCGCTCGGTCCGGACGAGCGGCCCGGGCACCCGGTCAGCAGACTCAGGCGAGGGCCTCCACGATCGCCGCACCGAGCTCCGCGGGCTTCGTGAACTGCGGCCAGTGCCCGGTCGGCAGATCAACGATCTTCGCGTCACGGACCTTGGCGAGCTCCGCCGTGTACGGGTGGCCGTTCGCCGTCAACTCGCGCACCGTCTCGGCCGGGTACTCACAGGTGATCACCGTGATCGGCACGTCGTAGCGGCGCGGGTCGCGCAGCACCTGCTTGTCGGTCGCGACCCCCACCGGCTGGGGGATCGACGTCGCCCTGAACCGCTCCCGCAGCTCGTCGTCGAGGTCGGTGAGATCCTCGGCCCCGAACACCGACCAGTCGGGCAGCGGGATCTCGCCGTCCACCACGGGCAGCTCGTCGTTGATCACACTGCCGTCGCCGAACGGCACAGAGTCGACGTAGACGACATGGGCGACCCGATCCGGCCGCGCGTCGACCGCGGCGTGCGCGATCGCCCCGCCGCCGCTGTGCCCGACCAGCACCACGGACCCATCGAGCTCGTCGATGGCCTTGACGACGGCGGCGACGTGATCGGCGAGGCCGATGCCCGTCCGATCGTCGTCGATCGAGGCGAGCCCCGGCAGCGTCAGCGCGTGCACCCGGTGCCCCGCGGCCTCGAGCGCGGGTACGACGCCGTCCCACGAGGAGGCGTTCAACCAGAATCCGGCAATCAGAATGACATCCATGCGCCGACCCTACTCATCCCCTCCGGCAACGGAGGATGCCCCCTGTCAGCCTCGGCAGGTCCTGAGCATGTTGAGCAGCGCCACCTTCTCCCTGCGGGTCACGAAGAGCCGGTAGTGGTGCTTCACGGTGATCCATGAGGTGGCGTAGCGGCACCAGTAGCCGCGCCGCTGCGGACGCCAGCTCTGCGGTCCCTGGCCGCTCTTGGCGATGTTGGCGGAGTGGCTGACCACGATCAGCTCAGGTCGGGTGAGGTCGTTGGCGAAGGCGCGCCTCCGTGCCTGACTCCACCTGCTCGCGCCGGAGCGCCAGGCGTACGCCAGCGGCACGACATGATCGACGTCGACCTGTTTCTCGCTTTTCAGCCACTTACCGTCGTACGGGCTGTACCAGCGGCCCTTGACCGGGTGGCAGGCCGCGTTCCTGCGCACGCCTCGCCCGTCGCGGGCCAGGACCACCTCGCGCGCGTCGCACCTGCCCTTGTGGTGCGCCCATCGCGGCTGGAACCGCCGGTGACTGTATCCACGGATCGACAGTGGCCTGGCGACTTTCACCTTGGCCAGCATGCGGCGGGCCAGCGCCCCCGCCTCGGCCTGTGACCGCTTGCGCGGCTCAGCCGCCGCCTCCTGGGTATCGGTGACCGCGGTGATCGGAACGACCAACAGAGTGAGTACAGCGACCGCGACCACCCGCCTCGAGAAGATCATACTTCCACCCATATCAGTCACTCCCCGCCCGCGGCAGCGATATTCGCGCTCTGCTTACCCGGGGGAACCCTCCGTACGCCGCCACATCGCTGCCGACTACGCTGCGCCTTCACCAGATCTCACAGGCTGGAGGAGACGACGATGAGCCACGAAGCCACCCCATCGACCGGTCCCCAGGCCCGGCCGTTCCCGTTGGAGCCCGAGCCGATCCACGTGCCCGACGACGTGCTCGCCGACCTCAGGCAGCGCCTGGAGTTGACCCGCCTGCCGGACGACGAGGGCAACGAGGACGGGTACTACGGCGTGAAGCGGGCCTATCTCCAAGAACTCGTCGACTACTGGCGCACCGGCTACGACTGGCGCAGGGCCGAGGCCGCGATCAACGCCTACGAGCACTACCGCGTCGAGGTGGAGGGCGTGCCTGTGCACTTCATGCGCAGGCCGGGGGTCGGGCCCGACCCGACGCCGCTGATCCTCACGCACGGCTGGCCCTGGACGTTCTGGCACTGGTCCAAGGTCGTCGACCCGCTGGCCGATCCGGGCGCGTACGGCGGCGACCCTGCCGAGGCGTTCGACGTGATCGTCCCCTCGTTTCCCGGCTTCGGGTTCTCCACCCCGCTGCCGAACCACCCGGACATGAACTTCTGGAAGGTCGCCGACCTCTGGCACTCCCTCATGACCCGCACCCTCGGCCACGAGAAGTACGCCGCAGCGGGCTGCGACGTCGGAGCCCTGGTCACCGGCCAGCTCGGGCACAAGTACGCCGACGAGCTCCACGGCATCCACATCGGCTCAGGCCAGAAGCTCACCCTGTTCAACGGCGACAGGGCCTGGGACCTCAGCGGCGGTCGTCCCATCCCCGATGGCCTGCCCGCCGACGTCCATGCCAGGATCGTCGAGCTGGACAGGCGGTTCGCCGTCCATCTCGCCGCGCACGTGCTCGGCCCGAGCACGCTCGCCCACGGGCTGTCCGACTCACCCGCGGGGATGCTCGCCTGGATACTCGAGCGCTGGATGGCCTGGAGCGACAACGGCGGTGACGTCGAGACCGTCTTCACCAAGGACGACCTGCTCACCCACGCCATGATCTTCTGGGTCACCAACACGATCGGCACCTCGATCCGCACCTACGCCAACAACAACCGCTACCCGTGGACCCCCTCCCACGACCGGCAGCCGGTCGTCGAGGCGCCCACGGGCATCACCTTCGTCGGCTACGAGAACCCGCCCGGCGTCAGCACCGACCAGCGCGTCCAGAGCTTCCTCGCCAGTGACCGCGCCGCCTGGTACAACCACGTCAGCCTCACGGCGCACGACCACGGCGGCCACTTCATCCCGTGGGAGATCCCCGGCGAATGGGTCGACGACCTTCGCCGAACCTTCCGCGGCCGCTGCTAGTGCGGTGCCCACCAACGTGCACCGGCTCGGGGCTTGAGGAGCGCCGAGGTTGACGACCCACACCGACCCGGCGAAGGTTCGTGGACACCGCACCGGCGAGACGGCGGGGATCAGCCCGTCCCGAAGCCGCGGCGCAACGTCAGGGACTGGAAGCGGAGCGTGCCCGACCCCACGACATGGAAGTCCACGATCTCGAAGGACTCGCGCGCGAACTCCTGGATCTGCTCATCGCTTCTGAACGAGAAGAAGCGAGGAGGCCGGTGGTCGTCTCCCTCGAAAGGACCCTCCCCGCTCAGGACGCCGCCGCCGTACACGCCGAGATAGAACAGCCCGCCGGGCTTCATCAGCGCGTGGACGGCGTCCAGCACCGCGGAGAGATCACGGTCGGGCACGTGCAGCAGACAGTTCATCGCGTACACCGCGTCGAAGGACTCCTGCGCGAAGTCGAGGTGCAGGAAGTCCATGACATGGGCGTCGACGCCCTTCTTCCTGCACAGCGCCACCATGGCGGGTGACAGGTCGACGGCGACGACGTCCAGGCCGGCGGCCTGGAAGTATGCGCTGTCCTGGCCCGCACCTGCGCCGATCTCCAGCAGCCGCCCATGGTCGCCGTCCCGCAGCCGGTTGAGGAAGGTCTCCCGCTCGGCTAGCTTCCACGGCGTCTTCGCCGTCCCGTCACGCCACTCGGCACGGCCGTCGTAGGCCGTACGGAGAGAGTCGATCACCTCGTCGTAGCGCACACCCATCCGGTCATGATGAGCCATGACGGCCCGTCGGCATGCCTTCTTCCGGGTCAGGTCATGAAGAGGAGGAGCGCGACGATCACCGCGTCGAGGACGAGGCCGACGACGGTGGACAGCCAGCGGCTGCGTTGCCGCGCCGTGGGCAGCTCTCGCCAGCGGGCCGCGTGCAGGGCCGTGCCCGCCGCGGTGGCCGCCGCGACGAGGATGAACACGGCGAAAGGCACCGTGCCCCAAGCCCCGGCCATCCAGGCCACCCAGAGCACCAGGGCGGCGTTGGCCGTCATGCTGACGATCCCGAGCCGGTCGGCCTGGGGGCGGTTACGGGTAGGCGTGCGGCGGGTGGCCATCTCCCACGAGGTCACGACCGCGGCCAGGAGCAGGCCGACGGTGATCACAAGGAGGAGCGGATCGCCGGACGCGGGCCGCGGCCCCTCGTGGCCGAGCAGCCGCAGGCCCACGTGGTCGACATCCCTGTCGGTGTTGCCCAGCACGACCACGCCGCGCCCGCCCGCGCGGTCGAATCCGACGTATGCGCGAAAGCCACCGGTACCGCCGTTGTGCCAGGTGACCTCGCCCTTCGCGGTCCTCGTCGTGTACCAGCCGTAGCCGATGCGGCTGGTGTCGTCGTCGGTGAAGCGCGGCGTCGCGGCGTCGCCCCCCGGGGCGCCGCCCTTCAGCATCGCGTCGACGAGGAGGGCGAGGTCGGCGCTTGTGGACCAGATGCTCATGCCCGAAGGGGCGTAACCGTCGCTCGTCCATGGGTCCGCCTCGTGCCCGGCCTCCACGTACCCGTGTGCCCGGCCCGCCGGCGGAGTGGAGGTGGTCGTGGCCTTCATCCCGAGAGGTTCGAGCACCCGCCGCTTCAGCAGGTCGGCGTAGGGCAGCTTCGCTCGCTCGCCGAGCGCGTGCCCGAGCACGGACATGCCGAGGTTGGAGTAGGCGACCGTGCCGCGCCCTGAGAGCTCGGCGGAGTTGGCCGCCTCGCGCACGTCTGAGACGTCCTGTCCGGCGTAGGGGTTGCCGTGGGTGTAGTTCGCGGTGGCCCCCCGTACCAGCGGGCCGAGACCACCGGCCAGCCGGGGCAGGCCGGAGCGGTGGCTGGCCAGTTCCTCGTAGGTGATCGAGCCCTGGAGGCCGGGCACAGGAGAACGCGGGTCGAGGCCGTCTTCGGCGACCATGTCGGCGAGGATCATGCCGGTGAGCGCCTTGCCGACCGAGCCGATCTCGAACGGGGTGGAGGCGTCGACCGAACGCGGCGCGGGACCGCCCGTGTCGCCGACCCCCGCCGTGCGGACGACGCCGTTCTCGATCAGCGCCACGGACAGCGCGCGGTGACCGTCGGATCCGGCCGCTCGCCGTACGGCCTCGGCCAGCGCGTGGTCGCCGGTCGTCGCGGACCCCAGGCGCGGCGGCGTGGGCGCGACCGCGAAGGCCGCGACCGCGGCCAGCCCCGCCGCGACCAGGGCGGACGCCAGCCGGCCCGGTGTCGGCCAAAGGCCACTCCGCTGGAACATGGAACGCATCCCCTCTCAAGATCGGATCGAATCGCGTCGGCTGCCGCGATCGGCCCCGCGGGGCCGCAGGGACCCGCGGGGCCGCAGGGACCCGCGGGGCCGCAGGGACCCGCGGGGCCGTGGGGACGAGGTCGAGCGGGAGGTGGCCGCCGGGATGCGACTGGTCAGCTTCGATGATCAGCCGCGACGGGAGAAGTAGACGAGCGCGACCACATAGGCCACCCCTCCGACGGCTCCTAAGAGGGCGAACGGCATGGGATCCTCCCCGCGCCAGATCTGTACGAAGAACCCGCCGACCACCACCATGCTGAGCACGTTGGCTGTGGCGCCGCGGGCGCGCAGCTCGTTGAGCCTGCGCCGCTCGTCGCCCAGCTCCCCGCTCAGCATCGCGGTGGTCTCGCTGCGCTTGCGCGTCAGCAACAGGAAGGTGGCGTATCCCGCCATGATCCCGACGAGCGCGAGCCCCAAGACGATCTCGCCGCGGGCCATGACCGGCACGCCCATCAGCAGGCCGAGCAGGAGGCAGAACACTGGGAAGAACCATCGCTTAGTCGTCACAATGGAAGATCTCCTCGACGGATCGGCCAAAGAAGCGGGCCAATCGGATGGCGAGCGGAAGCGAAGGGTCGTATCGGCCCTGCTCAATGGCGTTGATCGTCTGCCGGGAGACACCGAGACGCTCCCCGAGGGCCTGCTGGGAGAGCCCTGCGACGTTGCGCAACCGCCTGACGTCGTTGTCCACAACGTAAAGCTCCTTTTACCTTGACCCTCGAATGGAAAGTACCCTTGACACCATGAGGGTGTCAAGGGACCTTTACGTTCTGAGTGCTCGAGCTGCTCGCCACCAGGACGAGCGAGTAGATGTCCTCGCTGCAGGCGACGACCTGTTCCGCCACGTGCCGGTGGAATGGCCGTCAGATGTCAGGCAGTGCGGCCTCGATGAGAAAGCGGTGGTTGCGAACGGTGAAGGCGCCCTCTGAGCAGATGCGCTCGTGGAGACTCTGTAGCGGCCGCTCATAGCGGTTGAGATCGAAGTCGCGAACTTGCCACGGGACGGCTCGTAGTTGGAAGACCACGGCACCTATGTCATGGAAGACATAGTCGATCATCTCTTCGCGAGCGTCCAGGACACGAAACCCGTAGCGGCGAAGGCGATCTACTGCGACGGCCAGCGTCCATGCCTCTGGATCGGGGGCAGGTGCGCCGAGGGCGACGTTCAGCTCCACATCATTGCGGGTGCCGACCTGTTGGGTGAGAAGTCGGCCGCCGGGGGTGAGAACTCGGGCGACCTCGGCAGCGTTCAACGCTCCGTGCCTGTTGAGCACGAGGTCGAAAGTGGCTTCGCTCACGGGGATGGCATCCGCCGTACCGCCGAGCACAGTGGCGCTAAGCGGTCGAAGCCGTTCGGCGGCGATGGGGATGTTCGGCTGCCACGCTTCCATTGCGACAGTGTGACGAGGCAGTGGAGCCAGGGAGGCCAGGACTTCGCCGCCGCCGGTGTCCAGGTCGAGCAGTCGCGGTGCCGCTGAGAGAAGCGCTGAGGCCCGCTCGGTGTATCGCCATGATGGGCTCCCGCCACTCGTTCGGTCGCGTAGCCAGCTGAAGTCCCATCCGCGCAGGGATGCGTGCAGGGCTTGTCCGACAAGATCGTTGTAGCTGAGCACCCGGTCACGCTAATGAAGTTCAAGGGTGCCGGCTACTGGATTAAAGCGTTGCTCAAGATCGCCACTCGGTGTCCGCCTTGGACCTGTCCTCGACTCCAGGCGTTCCAGCAATCAACACAAACACCGCAACAGCGCCGTAGAGCGGAAGCACGAGCCATACCCCCTGCGTACCCACAGGGCAGTAAGGCTCAAAGAACGCCACAGTAGACAGGGCGTAGTAGGCACTCGTCGCGAGCGCTCCGCCTGCTCCCATCCATGTGAGGATCCGGCGTCTCTGGGGCGATGACCGCCTTACGGCCACCGCCAGCACAACCAGGGCAAGGGGAAGGAGAGTGGCCATCGCGCCAAACCCCAGGCCGAGCACATCACGGCCGGTGTACCCGCCTTCAGTGTCCAGGAAGGCGCATATCTGAATCTCTGTATCCACTTGCACTAACGGCCAGTGCGGCAAAGCGGACAGAGAGATGGCGCTGACCCAGCACAGCAACGCACGATACTTCATCGCCTGCGGCCCTCCAGGGCGCCCACCGGACAGAGAAGCCCGCTGTTCCTGCTGTAGCTCGTGATCTTCAACGAGACATGGCCATAGTCACTCAGAAATTCAAAAAAGCCACCCCCACTAAGTGGGAATGGCCTTTGAGCTGGGTGGGGCTACCAGGACTTGAACCTGGGACCTCTTCCTTATCAGGGAAGCGCTCTAACCGTCTGAGCTATAGCCCCGCGCACGAAGAACCGTATCGCATCTGCGGTACAGAGGCGAACCGGTTGTTCCGACGGGGAAAAGCTTACCGTGTCCCGGCCCCTGCTCGCGCCGCCAGACCGCAGACGCGAGCAGGGACGGGACTTCGGACTACTCGGCCTCGCTGAACGTCACCTCGACGCCGCCGACCAGGTCGGCCGCGATGTTGTAGATGACGGCGCCCAGCGTGGACAGCGCGGTGATCAGCACGACGTTCACGGCGCCGATCAGCGCGGTGTATCCCAGGATCCGCACAGGCTCGAACCAGCTGGACACGTCGAAGCTGCCCGTCGTCTGGCCGTCGGCCTGGGTCAGCTGGTTGACCGTCTGGACGATCGATTCGAAGACTCCGAGGGCCGACAGCACGCCGTACAGCACGGCGACCGCCACGAACAGCACCACGAAGCACACCAGGGAGACGACGAAGCTGAACTTCATCGCCGACCACGGCTCCACCCGCCGCAGCACCAGGTGCGCCTTGCGTGGCAGGCGGGCGGCTGCTGCGGCCTTCTTCTTCGGCAGCTCGACGACGGGCGGAGGCGCCTCGGAGGTCAGCGACGGACGGATGCGGACCGTCTCGTTCTGCTCCTCCACCTGCTGCTCCTGCTCCGTCTCCGTCTCGTCCCCGATCATGTCGAGAACCTCGGTCTCGGGTTTCTGCCCGTTCTCACGAGTCGACGTCGCTTTGGCGGGACCGCCCTGGGCGCTCATGGACTATTCTCCTCCCCCGTCTTCCTCAGCCTCCACCGACGTCTCCATCGACTCGGCGTTCCGAGCGAGGGCCACGACGCTGTCGCCTTCGGCGAGATTCATCAGGCGCACTCCCATGGTCTGGCGGCCGGACTGCTTGATCTGCCCGGCGCTCGTCCGGATCACCCCGCCGTTGGACGTGATCGCGAAAACCTCGTCCTCCGGGTTGACCATGACGGCTCCGACCAGCTTGCCACGAGAGGTGACAATCTTCGCAGTCAGCACGCCCTTTCCGCCACGTCCCTGCAACGGATACTGGTCGACGGGTGTCCGCTTTGCGTACCCGCCTTCCGTGGCGATAAGCACGTCCTCACCATCTGCCAAGCGATTCATGGCGAGAAGTTCGTCGCCGTCAAGGAATCTCATGCCGATGACGCCGCTCGTGGCGCGTCCCATCGGGCGCAGCGCGTCGTCGGTGGCGGTGAAGCGGATGGACTGGGCGCCCTTGGAGACGAGCAGCAGATCGTCTTCCTCTGAGACCAGGCGGGCGGCGATGACCTCGTCGTCCTCCCTCAGGTTGATGGCGATCAGGCCGCCGGTCCTGGGGGAGTCGTACTCCGACAGCCTGGTCTTCTTGACCAGGCCACTGCGGGTGGCCAGCACGAGGTACGGCGCGACGAGGTAGTCGCGCAGGTCGAGGACCTCCATGACCGTCTCGTCGGGCTGCATGGCCAGGAGGTTGGCCAGGTGGAGACCGCGCGCGTCACGTCCGGACTCGGGCAGCTCGTAGGCCTTGACCCGGTAGACGCGGCCCTTGTTGGTGAAGAACAGCAGCCAGTGGTGGGTCGTGGTGACGAAGAAGTGGTCGACGATGTCGTCCTGGCGCAGCTGCGCCCCGCGCACGCCCTTGCCGCCGCGCTTCTGCGCCCGGTAAAGGTCGGTCTTGGTGCGCTTGGTGTAGCCGCCGCGGGTGATGGTGACGACGATCTCGTCCTCGGCGATGAGGTCCTCGATCGACATGTCGCCGTCGTAGGCGATGATCTCGGTGCGCCTGTCGTCGCCGAACTTGCCGACGATCTCGGCGAGCTCCTCGTTGATGATCTCGCGCTGCCTGACGGGGCTGTCGAGGATCGAGTTGTACTCGGCGATCAGCGTCATCAGGTGGTCGAACTCGTCCTGGATCGCCTGGCGCTCCAGGGCAGCGAGCTTGCGCAGCTGCATGTCGAGGATGGCCTGGGCCTGGATCTCGTCGATGTCGAGCAGCGTCATCAGGCCGCCCTGCGCCTCGGCGGCCGAGGGGGAGCGCCTGATGAGGGCGATGACCTCGTCCATCCGGTCGAGCGCCTTGAGCAGCCCGCGCAGGATGTGGGCGCGCTCCTCGGCCTTGCGCAGGAGGTAGCGCGTCCTGCGGACGATGACCTCGACCTGGTGGGCCACGTAGTGCCTGATGAACTGGTCGAGACGCAGCGTGCGCGGCACGCCGTCGACCAGCGCGAGCATGTTGGCGCCGAAGGTGTCCTGCAGCTGGGTGTGCTTGTAGAGGTTGTTGAGCACGACCTTGGCGACGGCGTCGCGCTTGAGCACGATCACCAGGCGCTGGCCGACCCTGGAGGAGCTCTCGTCGCGGACGTCGGCGATGCCGGTGAGCTTGCCCTCGCGGACCAGCTCGGCGATCTTGAGCGCCAGGTTGTCGGGGTTGACCTGGTAGGGCAGCTCGGTGACGACCAGCGACTGCCGGCCCTTGCCGTCCTCCTCGACCTCGACGACGGCCCGCATGGTGATCGAGCCGCGGCCCGTGCGGTAGGCGTCCTCGATGCCGCGCCTGCCGACGATCAGCGCCCTGGTCGGGAAGTCGGGGCCCTTGACCAGGCCGATCGACGCCTCCAGCAGCTCTTCGTCGGTGGCCTCGGGGTTCTCCAGGCACCACTTGACCGCCGAGGCGACCTCGCGCAGGTTGTGCGGAGGGATGTTGGTGGCCATGCCGACCGCGATGCCGCCCGAGCCGTTGACGAGCAGCTGCGGGATGCGCGCGGGCAGGACGTCGGGCTCCTGCGACTTGCCGTCGTAGTTGGGCCTGAAGTCGACGGTGTCCTTGTCGATGTCGCGCAGCATCTCCATGGCGATGGGCGCGAGTTTGCACTCGGTGTACCGCATCGCCGCCGCGGGGTCGTTGCCCGGCGAGCCGAAGTTGCCCTGGCCGTCGACCAGCGGGTAGCGCAGCGACCACGGCTGCGCCAGCCGTACGAGCGCGTCGTAGATGGAGGTGTCGCCGTGCGGGTGGTAGGTGCCCATGACGTCACCGACGACGCGGGCGCACTTGAAGTAGCCGCGGTCGGGACGGTAGCCACCGTCGTACATCGCGTAGAGCACCCGCCGGTGCACGGGCTTGAGACCGTCGCGGACGTCAGGCAGCGCACGGGACACGATGACCGACATCGCGTAGTCCATGTAGCTGCGCTGCATCTCGGACTGAATGTCCACAGGCTCGATACGGTCAGCCGGTGGTGGAGTTGTCACATCCGTCACAGGTGAAAATCCTTCTTCGTGGTACGGCTACCGCTAGACGTCGAGGAAGCGGACGTCGCGCGCGTTACGGATGATGAAGTCGCGCCTGGCTTCCACGTCCTCGCCCATGAGCACGCTGAACAGGTCGTCGGCCTGGGCCGCGTCGTCGAGCGTGACCTGGCGAAGGAGCCTCGTCTCCGGGTTCATCGTGGTCTCCCACAGCTGACCGGCGTTCATCTCGCCCAGACCCTTGAAGCGCTGGACGTTGTCGCGCGGGCGGGGGTCGGGCTTGCCGGCCGCGATGCCCTGGGCGATGACCGCGTCACGCTCGGGGTCGGAGTAGGCGTAGGAGGCGTCGTCGCCCTTACGGTCCCACTTGATCTTGTAGAGCGGCGGGCAGGAGAGGTAGACGTGGCCCGCCTCGATCAGCGGCCGCATGAAGCGGAACAGCAGCGTCAGCAGCAGGGTGTTGATGTGCTGGCCGTCGACGTCGGCGTCGGCCATCAGGATCACCTTGTGGTAGCGCAGCTTGGCGATGTCGAACTCGTCGTGCACGCCGGTGCCGAGCGCGGTGATCAGCGCCTGCACCTCGTTGTTCTTCAGGACCTTGTCGATCCTGGCCTTCTCGACGTTGAGGATCTTGCCGCGGATGGGCAGGATCGCCTGGAAGCGGGAGTCGCGACCGCCCTTGGCCGAGCCGCCCGCCGAGTCGCCCTCGACGATGAACAGCTCGCACTTGTCGGGCTCGTTCCACTGGCAGTCGGCCAGCTTGCCCGGCAGGCCGCTGCCCGACTCGAGCAGGGACTTGCGCCTGGTCAGGTCGCGGGCCTGGCGAGCCGCTATGCGGGCCCGAGCGGCCTGCAGCGACTTGTTGATGATGTCCTTGGCCTCGCCGGGGTTGCGCTCGAACCAGTCGCGCACGTGGTCGTTGCAGGCCTTCTGGACGAACGACTTGGCCTCGGTGTTGCCGAGCTTGGTCTTGGTCTGGCCCTCGAACTGCGGGTCGGCCAGCTTCACCGAGACGATCGCGGTCAGGCCCTCACGGACGTCCTCACCGGAGAGGTTGTCGTCCTTGCCCTCCTTGAGGAACTTCTGCTCGCGCGCGTAGCGGTTGACGATGGAGGTCAGCGCCGCGCGGAAGCCCTCCTCGTGGGTGCCGCCCTCGGCGGTGTTGATGGTGTTGGCGAAGGTGTAGACCGACTCGGAGTAGGAGTTGTTCCACTGCATGGCGATCTCGACTGAGATGCCCTCGCCGTGCGCCTCGAAGTCGATGACCGACGCGTGCGCGGGCTCCTTCTTGGAGTTGAGGTGCGCGACGAAGTCGGACAGGCCGCCCTCGTAGAAGTACTCGACCTTGTGGACCTCGCCGTCGATGTGGTCGGGCCGCTCGTCGGTCAGAGTGATCGTCAGGCCCTTGTTGAGGAAGGCCATCTCCTGGAAGCGGCGCGAGAGCGTCTCGAAGTTCCACGTCGTGGTCTCGAAGATGCCGGGGTCGGCCCAGAAGGTGATCGAGGTGCCCGACTCCTCGGTGGCCTCGTCCTGCGACAGGGGAGCGACGGGCTTGGACATCTCGAAGCGCTGGCGCCAGACGTGGCCGTTCTGCTTGACCACGACGTCCATGGCTGTGGACAGCGCGTTGACGACGGCCGAGCCGACGCCGTGCAGACCGCCGGAGACCGCGTACGACTTGCCGTCGAACTTGCCTCCCGCGTGCAGCGTCGTCAGCACGAGCTCGACCGCGGAGACCTTTTCCACAGGGTGGATGCCCGTGGGGATACCGCGACCGTTGTCGACGACCCGCACGCCGTTGTCGGCGAGCAGGGTGACGTCGATGCGGTCGGCGTGGCCGGCGAGGGCCTCGTCGACGGAGTTGTCCACAATCTCGTAGACAAGGTGGTGGAGACCGCGCTCGCCGGTCGATCCGATATACATACCCGGGCGCTTGCGGACCGCTTCAAGCCCTTCGAGTACGGTGATTGAGCTAGCGTCGTAGGACAACTGCGAAATCCTCCTGCCGCGGACACGCGGCGGGGGAGGCGACACCTGCCAGTTGCCCCTGCCGTGCCCGTCACCGTCGTGAGTGCCCCGATGCGCGGTCACCCAGGGGAGTCGGCTCGCATGCCGCGGGTGACACGCAAGCGGACGTGTCCGGAATCCGCTTTCATTCTACCGGCTCTGAGGGCTGTTAGTGGCATTGAACGCGCCTGTGATGCCCTGTAGCTCGTTTTCCCCCCTGTAGAGCATCCCCCCTCTGGGAGAGGTGCTCAGCGGCTCAGGGGCAATCTGATCGCCCGGTGTGGGATTTACCCGTAGGTGTCGCCCGGTCCGCGGCTGCCCGTGACGCGCAGGCCGCCCACCGGTCGAGGGGCGTTTTGTGGTCCTCTGACCTTGACCTTTTTGACCGTGCCCTCGCCCAGCTCCTCGTTGAGCCTGCGGATGAGCGTGCGGGCCAGCAGCCGCACCTGGGTCGCCCACGCCGTGGAGTCGGCCGCGATGACCACCTCGCCGTCCTCGAAGGCCTCAGGTTTGGTGTGGGCGGCCAGGTCAGGGCCCACGATCTCGGGCCACCTGCCGAAGACACCGCCGACCGCGGCCGAGCGCTCCCAGCCGCGGGCGGCGAGCAGATCCATGATCGCCCTGCCGAACAGCTGGGGGTCGCCGGCGTCCCTCTGGGCCTTCCTGCGTGGCTCGCGGCGGGGGAGTTGCCCGCGCTTGGCGGCGTCGGCCTTGGCCTGGGCGAGCTTCTCCCTGGCCAGCGCCGCCCCCCGGGCGGTCGGGTTCTCCTCAGCGGACACGGGTCACACTCCCCCCTGCGACATCGAAACGGGAGCCGATCAGCTCCGTGGGCACGTCGTCGGCGACCGCGGCGGTGATCAGCACCTGCTCCGCGGGAGCGACGATCTCGGCCAGGCGGCGCCTGCGCTGGCTGTCGAGTTCGGCGAAGACGTCGTCGAGGATGAGCACGGGATCGCCGCCGTCGGCGCGCAGCAGATCGTAGGCGGCCAGCTTCAGTGACAGCGCGAACGACCACGACTCGCCATGGCTGGCGTAGCCCCGCGCGGGCAGATCGCCGAGGCCCAGGATCAGGTCGTCGCGGTGTGGACCGACCAGCGTGACGCCCCGCTCCAGCTCCGCCTGGCGGACCTCGAGCAGCCGCTCCCTCAACCTCGACTCAAGGGTTATCCCCAGGTCTGTGGATAACGTCTGTGCATCAGAAGATCCGCTCCCACCGGCCTGTTCGTCCTCCGCGTCGTCCCCACCTGTGGACAACGTGCTGCGATATGACAGCTCGGCGGGGGCGCTCGTGGGCGCCAGCGAAGCATAGGCCGAGGCGACCAGCGGGCGCAGCGACTCGATCAGATCGAGCCTGGCTCTGAGGAGTTCCGCGCCGTGCCTGGCGAGGTGGGCGTCCCACACCTCCAGCGTGCTCAGCACGTCTCCCGCGCCCGCCGCGGCGAAGGCGGACTCGCTCTCGGCCCTGCGTGATCCGCCGCGCCCACGACGCGCCTGGGCGGCCGTACGCAGCAGCGCGCCCCGCTGCTTCAGCACGCGGTCGTAGTCGGCCCTGACGGCCGCGAAACGCGGCGCACGGGCCACCAGGAGGTCGTCGAGGAAGCGGCGGCGCTCGGCGGGGTCGCCCTTCACCAGCGCGAGGTCCTCGGGCGCGAACAGGACCGTGCGCAGCAGGCCGATCACGTCGCGCGGACGGGAGACGGGGGAGCGGTTGAGCCGCGCCCTGTTGGCCCTGCCCGGGTTGATCTCCAACTCGATCAGCGCGCGCCTGTCGTCCCTGTGGACGGCGCAGCGCACGATCGCGCGGGCGGCGCCCTGCCGTACGAGAGGGGCGTCGTTCGCGACCCTGTGGCTGGAGTGCGTCGCCACGTACCCCATGGCCTCGACCAGGTTGGTCTTGCCCTGGCCGTTGGGCCCGACGAACGCCGTGACGCCAGGCTCGAGGCCTAGCTCCACGGCGGCGTAGGACCTGAAGTCGGTCAGCGATAGATGGGCGACATGCACCCCACGAAGGTTAGTGGGCCACACCGACCACTGGGGTCAACGCCGGGCACCCCTGTGGAAAACGAGTATGGCCCGCGGGATCACTGCGCCTCGCGCGGCGGGGTCACGTCGGCCCCTGGGGAGTCCGCGCCCTTCTCGGTGGAGCCCGCCGCGGAGGTGACCGCGTGGCCGCCGAACTGGTTGCGCAGCGCCGCGACCATCTTCATCGCGGGCGAGTCGTCCTGGCGCGAGGCGAACCTGGCGTAGAGCGCGGCGGTGATCACCGGCAACGGGACCGCGTGGTCCACAGCCGCCTGCACGGTCCACCTGCCCTCGCCCGAGTCCTGTGCATAACCCTTGAGCTCGTCGAGGTGCTCGTCGTCGTCGAGCGCCCTGACCAGCAGGTCGAGCAGCCATGACCTGATCACCGTGCCGGTGCGCCAGCTCGAGAACGAGCCGCGCACGTCCTTGACGATGTCGGAGGCCTCGAGCAGCTCCCAGCCCTCGGCGTAGGCCTGCATCATGCCGTACTCGATGCCGTTGTGGACCATCTTCGCGAAGTGGCCGGCGCCGACGTCGCCCGCGTGGACGAAGCCGTCCTCGCCCTCGGGCTTGAGCGTCTCGAACACCGGCATCAGCCGCTCGACGCTGGCCTTGTCGCCGCCGCACATGAGCGCGTAGCCGTTCTGCAGGCCCCAGACGCCGCCGCTGACGCCACAGTCGACGAAGCCGATGCCGTGCGCCTTGAGCTCCTCGGCGTGACGCTGGTCGTCCACATAGTGTGAATTGCCGCCGTCGATCACGAGGTCGCCCTCGTCGAGGAGCTCGCCGAGCTCGTTGACCGTCAGCTGGGTGGGCTCGCCGGCGGGAACCATGACCCACACCGCGCGCGGTGCCTGGAGCCGGTCGACGAGCTCTCTGAGGCTGGAGACGTCGCTGACCGCCGGGTCGCGGTCGTATCCGACCACCTCGTGACCGCCGCGGCGCAACCGCTCGGCCATGTTGCCGCCCATCTTGCCGAGCCCGACCATGCCGATCTGCATGTTGATAACCCCCTTGTCAGGCTTCCATCATCGCCGATGGCTGTGTCAGCTGGACAAGCGGATGGGCATGATCAGGTAACGGTAGTCGGGAGCCCCACCGTCGTCCACAGGCTTGCCGCCAGTGAGGATAGCGGGCTTCGTCGAGGTGGTCATCTGCAGCCTGGCGACATCGGAGTCGATCGCGCCCAGACCCTCGAGAAGGAACTGGTGGTTGAAGGCGATGTTCATCTCCTCGCCCTCGTAATCCACAGGCAGCACCTCGACAGCCTGCGCCTCGTCGCCGCTGCCCGCCTCGAGGACGACCTCGCCGCCGCGGAAGGCCAGCCGTACGGGGGTGTTGCGCTCGGCGACCAGCGCCACACGCTTCACGGCCTCGACGAACGGGCCTGTGGACAGGTCGGCCTTGGCCGAGAACTCCGTCGGCAGCAGCGAGCGGTACTTGGGGAACTCGGGGTCGAGCAGGCGCGTGGTGGTGCGGCGCCCGGCGCTGGAGAAGCCGATCATGCCCTCGCCCGTGCCGCCGGCCGAGCTGAGCGCGATCTCGACCTCGGCGCCTGTGGATCCGAGCGCCTTGGCGGTGTCGGCGAGCGTCTTGCCGGGGATCATCGCGATCGCCGAGATGTCAGGCTGGCCGGGCTGCCACTTCAGCTCCCGTACGGCCAGGCGGTACCTGTCGGTGGCCGCGAGCGTGACGGTGTCGCCCTCGATCTCCATGCGCACACCGGTGAGCATCGGCAGCGTGTCGTCCCTGCCCGCGGCGACGGCGACCTGGCCGACGGCCGAGGCGAACACGTCGCTGCCCACCTTGCCCGCGGCGGGCGGCATCGCCGGGAGCGACGGGTAGTCCTCCACAGGCATGGTCAGCAGTGTGAACCGCGCACTGCCGCAGGTGACGACCGCCTTGGCGCCGTCCACCACGAAATCCACAGGCTGTGCGGGAAGCGCGCGCGTGATCTCGGCGAGCAGCTTGCCCGAGACCAGCACCACACCCGGCTCACCGGTCTGTGGTTCGAGGGTCACCTCGGCGGAGACCTCGTAGTCGAAGCCCGAGAGCTTCAACTGGCCCGCGTCGGTGACTTCCATGCGCATGCCGGCCAGGACGGGCACGGACGGGCGCGCAGGGAGGCTGCGAGCCGTCCATGCGACCGCCTCAGCGAGCACGTCGCGCTCGATCCGGAACATCACGGGGATCAGCCTCCTGCTTTGGTCGTCGCTGCTTGTTCAGTGTTCACTCTCCCGCACCTGAGCTCCGGGAGAACCCCTCTATGGGTCTTTGAGTTTCTTAGTTAGAGATAGAGGAAGTCATCTTCATAGGGGCTGTGGATGTTGTGGACAGCCGACGTTTCCGCAGCTCAGCCCGGACGAATTCATCCACTGCCGGTGTGGGCGAAGCCTGGGGAGAACTTCGCCGCCTGGGGATGACGCCGCGTCACCCACAGGCCGTCCCCAGATCGGGGGGTCTTCGTCCACCGGTTATCCACTGGGTTTCAACAGGTTATCCACGGGGAAAAGAGGGTCACCTGGGGCTCCCGTTTCAGCTGTTCACAGGGCATCCACAAGTTGTCCACGAGTTGTCCCCAGGTTGTCCTCAAGATGTCCCCACCCTTATCCCCAGGCTCTGTGGGCGTCGTCGGCGCTTTTTGATCTTCGTCGGGGCCGGAAGAGGCCGTCTGAGCTGGTCCACAGAGTTATCCACAGGCTGTGTACAGTCAGGCCTTCGATGTCTGCTTGATGCGCATCGTCAGCTCGTTGACCTGGTTGTACATGGAGCGGCGTTCGGCGATGAGCGAGCGAATCTTGCGCTCGGCGTGCATCACGGTGGTGTGGTCACGTCCGCCGAACTGCTGCCCGATCTTGGGAAGTGAGAGGTCGGTCAGCTCTCTGGCCAGGTACATCGCGATCTGGCGGGCGTTGACCAGTGCCCTGCTGCGCGAGCTGCCGCACAGGTCGTCGATGGAGATGCCGAAGTACTCGGCGGTCTTGGCCATGATCGTGGCGATCGTGATCTCGGAGCTGGCGTCGGTGGTGATGAGGTCCTTCAGCACCACCTCGGCCAACTGCAGATCCACACCCTGCCTGTTGAGGCTGGCGAAGGCGGTGACCCTGATCAGCGCGCCCTCGAGCTCGCGGATGTTCGTCGAGATCCGGCTGGCGATGTACTCCAGCACCTCGGGCGGCGCGGCCAGGCCCTCCTGGATCGCCTTCTTCCTGAGGATCGCGATGCGGGTCTCAAGCTCGGGCGGCTGGACGTCGGTGATCAGCCCCCACTCGAACCGGTTGCGCAGCCGGTCCTCCAGGGTGATCAGCTGCTTGGGCGCCCGGTCGCTGGAGATGACGATCTGCTTGTTGGCGTTGTGGAGGGTGTTGAAGGTGTGGAAGAACTCCTCCTGCGTCTGCTCCTTGCCCTCAAGGAACTGGATGTCGTCCACAAGAAGGATGTCGATCGCGCGATAGCGGCTGCGGAAACCGTCGGCCTTGTGGTCGCGGATGCTGTTGATGAAGTCGTTGGTGAACTCCTCCGAGCTCACGTACCTCACCCTCGCGCCGTCGTAGAGCGACTGGGCGTAATGCCCGATCGCGTGCAGCAGGTGCGTTTTCCCCAGGCCCGAGTCGCCGTAGATGAACAGCGGGTTGTACGCCTTGGCCGGCGCCTCGGCCACCGCGACGGCCGCCGCGTGGGCGAAGCGGTTGCTGGCTCCGATGACGAATGTCTCGAATGTGTATTTCTGGTTCAGCCTCGCAGGCTCGCTCGGCTTGGTGCTCTTGGCTTCCCAGCGGTTCTGTGGAGGCTCGGGCTGCGCCTGTGGATATTCGGTGGATACCTGAGGCGGCTCGGGCGGCGGAGCGTAGAAGGGGGCGGCCTCCGGGGCCTGGTAGCTGGGCTGTGCATAACTCTGCACAGGCTCAGGCGCCTGGGGAAAACCCGGATTCACAGGCTGGGGATGAGACTCCACCATGGGCTGGTCCGGCGTGGTGGTGTCGATCATCACGGCCAGCCGTACGGGCCTTCCGAGCTCCTGGGAGAGCGCGTGGCCCACATGGGAGCGCAGCTTGCCCTCGATGAGGTCCTTGAGGAACTCGTTGGGGACACCGAGCACGATCGTGTCGCCCGCCATGGCGATCGGCCTGACCATCGCCAGCCAGGTGCGCTGCTGGATCGGCAGGTTGTCGTTGAGGAAGTTGGCCAGCGCGCGCGCCCATACCGTGCCGAGGTCGTCCCCGTTCATGGTGTGGCTTCCCCTCCATTGTTATCCACACAGAGCAGCAGCCATGATCGCTGACTGCTCGAATATCCACAGGCGGTCCGATGTGCGATCTCCCCAGGTGTTCCACAGGAGATCCACAAGTTGTGCACAGAGTGATCCCTCCGTTACGGCTGGGGTCGGGGAGTTGTGCACACCTGTGTTCAAGTCGTTGTCCACAGACTAGTGGCACCTGAGTGCACAGACTGTGGACGCGCGAACCCCGGTGGAAAAGTTGCCTGTGGAAACGTGGAAAACTCCGCCGGTTTGACCTGGAGCATGCCTGGCCCGTAACGTACGACGGTCGGCTTGTCGCGTGACGGCTCTTTTGCATGCCCTCTCGACTTCGGCAGGCCAGCCATGTGTGTCACGCGCTCCCGCTCGAAGGCGGGGGTGCACTTTCAAGCCTGGAGCCCACTCGTGAGCAAGCGTACTTTCCAGCCGAACAACCGTCGCCGCGCGAAGACCCACGGCTTCCGGCTGCGTATGCGCACCCGGGCCGGCCGCGCGATCCTCGCCGCTCGTCGCCGCAAGGGCCGCGAGAAGCTGTCGGCCTGACGGTCGCCCTGTCCCAGCTTGATCGCCCGCCGGCGCTTCTCGTCGGCGGGCGATAGGCGTCTGATCTGACGTGTTGTCACAAGAGTCCCGCATGCGGCGGGGTGAGGATTTCTCCGTCGCGGTCAAGCGCGGAGCGCGCGCCGGTCGCCCCACCCTCGTCCTGCATTTGAAAGTCGCGGGGGACGGACCGCCACTGGTCGGTTTCGTGGTGAGCAAGGCCGTGGGCGGCGCAGTCGTGCGCAACAAGGTCAAGCGCCGGCTTCGACACCTGATGCGGGACCGTCTAGCAAGGCTGCCGCGAGGTAGCCTGCTTGTGGTACGCGCTAATCCACCTGCCGCGTCCGCGCGACACGAGCGCCTTGCCGCTGAACTCGATGCCGCGCTGGATCGTTTGTCAAGGCGAGAACAACGATGACGGAGCAGACCGGCCTGACTGCTCGGGCGCTCATGGCCCCGATCAGGTTCTATCGGGCGTTCATCAGCCCGATGTTGGGTCCACGCTGCCGTTTTTACCCCTCATGCAGTGCTTATGGGCTTGAGGCGATTGCCGTACATGGTGCTTTGCGCGGCATATGGCTGACTGTCCGGCGTATCGGGCGTTGCCACCCATTCCATCCCGGAGGTTTTGACCCGGTGCCCCCACGCCCGGTTCGGTCCCACGAAACGCAAGGGAGCTAGCTCGGTGGAGCTGTCCTGGCTTAACTGGCTCTACACGGCCATCGCCCAAGTCCTCACCTGGATTCACCAGGGCTACAGCACCTTCCTCGACCCCGATAGCGGGCTCACGTGGGCGCTGACCCTCATCACGATCACCGTCGCCATGCGGCTGCTGATCTTCCCGCTCTTCCTCAAGCAGATGAGCTCGTCGAAGAAGATGCAGGAACTCGCGCCGAAGGTGCAGGAGATCCGCAAGCGCTACGCGAAAGACAAGCAGCGCATGAACGAAGAGGTCATGAACCTCTATCGTGGCCAGGGCGCCAACCCCCTGGGCGGCTGCCTGCCGGTCCTCGCGCAGTTCCCCATCTTCATCTCGATGTTCACCGTGCTGAACGCGATGGCGCACGGCGAACTCAAGTTCGGGATGACGCAGCAGTTCGTCGACAGCGCGCGAGCCGCCCACATCTTCGGCGCGCCGCTGCCCGCCAACTTCTTCATGGGCAGTGAGCAGATCCAGGCCTTCGGCGCCAGTGTCGTCCAGACCAAGATCGTACTGGGCATCTTCGTGGCGATCAGCTCGCTGACGACGTTCCTCACCGTCAGGCAGAGCGTCACCCGCTCCATGCAGCAGATGCCCGACAACCCCATGGCGTCGCAGCAGAAGATCCTGATGTACATCTCCCCGCTGTTCGCCTTCTTCAGCCTCAACTTCCCGCTGGGTCTGATCTTCTACTGGGTCACCACCAACGTGTGGACGCTCGGCCAGCAGCACTGGTTCTACTCCCGCAACCCCGCGCCCGAGTTCGACGCCAAGGGCAACGTCATCCCCGTCGCGCCCAAGAGTGGCCTGCTGTCCAAGGTGAGGAAGAGCGCGCCGGCCGTCGAGGAGGCGCCGCCGGAGAAGCCGGAGCCGAAGATCATCCGTCAGCAGCCCAGCAAGCAGCCTCGCAGCAAGCGCACGGGCAGCAAGAAGTCTTGACCCACATCACGACGTCGATCCACAGCACGAAAGAGAGGCCCGACGTGACCGAGGCCGAGCAGGAGAAGGCTCCGGATCTTGCGGCGCTTGAGCAAGAAGGTGAGATCGCGGCGGACTACGTGGAGGGTCTGCTCGACATCGCCGACATCGACGGCGACATCGACATGGATGTCGAAGGGGACCGCGCGCTGGTCTCCGTCGTCGGCGTCAAGGGCACCGACCTGGTCGGCCAGAGTGGCGAGATCCTCGAGGCGCTCCAGGAGCTGACCCGGCTCGCCGTCCACAGGCAGACGGGGGAGCGCTCCAGGCTCATGCTCGACGTCGCCGGCTACCGCGAGAAGCGCAGGGCCGAGCTGAGCAAGCTGGGCACCGAGGTCGCCGAGACCGTCAGGCGCAACGGCGAGCCCAAGTCGCTGCACCCGATGACTCCGTTCGAGCGCAAGATCGTGCACGACGCTGTCGCCGCCGCGGGGCTGCGCAGCGAGTCGGAGGGCGAGGAGCCCCACCGTTTCGTGGTCGTCCTGCCCGTCTGATCCCGTCCATCGGGTACGGCAGGCACGCGCCAGGCCGTCGGCCCCTTCGGGGCTGGCGGCCTTTCTGCTGGCATCCATCCGCTCCTCGGTCGGCGTGGATGCCCGGACGGCTAGTCTTCGTTCCTGTAGGCACCCACCCCCGACCCGCACATTCAGGAAAGGCCACCGGATCAGTGAGCGACGAGCTGACGGCTCCACCGCAGATAGCGCGCGAGGTGTTCACCGGCGACGCGTGGGACAGGGCGCAGGAGTTCGCACGGTTGCTGGCCGGTCCCGGGGTGGTCCGCGGGTTGCTCGGTCCGCGTGAGGTGCCCAGGATCTGGGACCGCCACCTGCTCAACTGCGCCGTGGTCGCCGAGGCCATTCCCGAAAGCGTCCGCCTGGTCGACATCGGCTCCGGTGCGGGTCTGCCCGGGCTGGTCCTGGCGATCGTACGGCAGGACCTCACGGTCACGCTGCTGGAGCCGCTGCTTCGCCGTACCGTGTTTCTCGAGGAGTGCGTCGCCGCGCTCAAGCTCGACAACGTCGAGGTACTGCGCGGCAGGGCCGAGGAGTTGGCGGGCAAGCGCGAGTTCGACGTCGCCAGTGCCCGAGCCGTCGCTCCGCTCGACCGTCTCCTGAAGTGGTCCCTTCCGCTCCTGCGCGAAGGCGGCGAGCTCATCGCCATGAAGGGGGAGCGGGCCGCGGAGGAACTCGCCGACGCCGACGCGCAATTGCGGGCCAGCGGGGTGCGGACGGCCGAGCTGATCTCGGTCGGGCACGGTAAGGTCGAGCCGCCTGCAACTTTGGTCCGAGTAGTCGCGGGTCGCGCGCCGGCGTCAGGACGGCGCCGGCGAAAGAGGTGACAGTTGTGCCGGACACGTCAAGCGGACTCGGGTGGCCGGGTAAAGCCCGCCCCGAGAGCCCGTCAGGTCTCGGCTGGCCGGAAATGGACGTGTCGCGGCACAGCATTGCGGGCAGCACCCGGCCGCTGGTTGAAAGGATGGCCATCGTGACCCAGACCCCCCTTAACCCCGGCGATTCGCCGCTGGTACGAGAGGCACTCAGCTCCGTGGTTTCACGTGAAACATCTGCGACCCAGACGGCGGACGCCCCCACGCAGGACATCTCCCCGTCGGAAGCCCCCTCGTCAGGTACCGCCGCGCCGGCCGACGGCTCCTGGCCGCGTCCCTCCAAGTGCCGCGTCATCGCCGTCGCCAACCAGAAGGGCGGCGTCGGCAAGACGACCACCTCTGTGAACCTCGCGGCCGCCCTGTCGATGAACGGCGAGCGCGTGCTCGTCGTCGACCTGGACCCCCAGGGAAACGCCTCGACGGCCCTGGCCACGGAGCACCGTGGCGATGTCCCCGACGTGTACCAGGTGCTCGTCGACGACCTTCCCATGGCCGACATCGTCAAGGCGGTCCCGGACATGCCGGGCCTCTTCTGCGCTCCCGCGACCATCGACCTGGCCGGCGCGGAGATCGAGCTGGTCTCGCTGGTGGCCCGCGAGGCGCGGCTTCGGCGCGCGCTGTCGGCGTACGAGGCCGAGCTCGACTACATCATCATCGACTGCCCGCCGTCGCTGGGGTTGCTGACCGTCAACGCTCTGGTCGCGGCTGACGAGGTGCTGATTCCGATCCAGTGTGAGTACTACGCGCTGGAGGGGTTGGGGCAGCTGCTGCGCAACGTCGATCTGATCAAGGCACACCTGAACCCGACGTTGAACCTGTCGACGATCGTGCTGACGATGTACGACGGGCGGACGAGGTTGGCGTCGCAGGTGGCGGACGAGGTGCGGGCGCACTTCGGGGACACGGTGCTGAACACGGTCATCCCGAGGAGCGTGCGGCTGTCGGAGGCGCCCAGCTATGGGCAGTCGGTCATGACGTATGACCCGGGGTCCAGTGGGGCGATGGCTTACATGGATGCGGCCAGGGAGATCGCCTACCGGGCGGTGACGGTCTGAGCGGCTTGAGAGCGGGGGAGTCTTCACAATCAAGACTCTCCCCTTCCCGCCCCCCTCACCCGTCACCCACCCAAGCCTCGGCGCTCATCCTCAGCCGCCCCCACTCCCGGCCTCTGCTCATCCTCAGCCGCCACCACCCGCCCGAGACGCCCCGCACCTGACCGAGCCGCCACTACCCGCCCGAGACGCCCCGCACCTGACCGGTGCCCGCTTGAGCCCCTGTGCCTGAGCTACCTCCGGCCTGAGTCACCCCTCGCCAGCCCGCCTCGCCTAAGCCGCACCCTGGCCGGCCCGCGCGCACTCGCCCGAGCCATCACCCGCTCGAGCCACCTTTCGCCTGAGCCACCTCTCGCTTGAGCTGCCGCGACTGAGGGGCGCCCGCCTGCCCAAGCCGCTGCCTTGCCTGTCAACGCACGTTCGCCTGGGCTGCCCCCGCGCCTGAGTCATCCCGCGCCTGAGCCACCTCCCGCTTGAGCTACTCCACGTCTGGCCACCTCTCCCGCTTGAGCCACCTCCCGCTTGAGCTGCCCCGCGTCCGGCCACCCTGCTTGAGCCGCCCCGCGCCTGAGCTGCCCGCGCCTCAGCGGCGTCCGCCTAAGCCGCACCACGCCGGCCCGGGCGGCACTCGCCTGAGCCGCCTCCTCATCTCGCTCGCCTGGGTCTCGCCCTCGCGTCGTCCGGGCGGCGCACTCGCCCTGGCGTCTCCTTGTCTCGCCCCTCCGAGCCCGGCCTGAGCCGCCTTCCGCCCCTGTCTCTGTCAGCTCTAGGGGACCACCCCCTCGCCGGACTCACGATCCCGGTCACCGGCCTGGCCCGGTGCCTTGCCTCGCGTTCGCGCTCATCCGCGTCGTGCTCATCCGCGTCGTGCTCATCCGCGTCGTGCTCATCCGCGTCGTGCTCACCCCTGGGGCGCTCACCCGAGTCGAGCTCACCCGCGCGGGGTGAGCACCGCGCGGTGCTCACCCGAGGCTGGCTCGCTCCCTCGCGCGTCGTTGAAGTCGCAGGCTCCAGGTACGGCTTGGGCGGGATGTGGCAAACCCGACCGAACTGCGTGTGGCGAGCGGGCACTCGGATGCGCCTGCGACGGTAACCTCTCCTGATGTGACCGGAAGCGGCCGGGTGGATGAGGAGACGCAGTGAGTCAACAGCGGCGGGGACTGGGAAAGGGACTCGGGGCGCTCATCCCGACCGGCCCGATCGTTGACGGCACTGGGGCGGTGTCACCATCTGGCGGCTCGACACACGACAACGGTCCGCAACCGATCGCCGGGGCGTACTTCAGGGAGATCGCCCTCAAGTCCATCACCCCGAACCCTCGCCAGCCACGTGACTTTTTCGACGAGGAACGTCTCGAGGAACTGGCTGCCTCCATCAAGGAGGTGGGTCTGCTCCAGCCGATCGTGGTGCGTTCGATCGGTGGCGGGAGCTACGAGCTCATCATGGGGGAGCGCCGCTGGCGCGCCTGCCAGCTGGTCGGTCTTGACCCCGTTCCTGCGATCGTCCGCAACACCCAGGATGACGATCTCCTCCGCGACGCCCTGATCGAGAACCTTCAGCGCGAGCAGCTCAACCCCCTCGAAGAGGCCGCCGCCTACCAGCAGCTGCTCGACGACTTCGGCGCCACCCACGAGCAGCTCGCCCAGCGGGTTGGACGTTCGCGTCCGCACATCTCCAACACCCTCCGCCTCCTGAACCTCCCGCCCAATGTCCAGCTGACGGTCGCCGCAGGCGTCATCAGCGCCGGGCACGCCCGTGCCCTGCTCGCCCTGGACGACTCCCGGGCGCAGGAGTACCTCGCCAAGCGCATCGTTGCGGAGGGCCTTTCGGTGCGGACGGTTGAGGAGATCGTGGCAACAGGCGGCGCCAAGGCAGCGGGGGCGGCGCCCAAGGAACGCGCGGCGAAGCGTCCGTCCATGCCGGGCCTCGTCCACCTGGCCGACCGCCTCTCGGACCACTTCGAGACCAAGGTGAAGGTGGATTTGGGGCACAGGAAGGGCCGCATCGTCGTCGAGTTCGCCACGATCGACGACCTGGAACGCATCATCAGCACCATGGCCCCGGAAGCGGCACACGCCATGCGGGAGGGCGACGAGGTCGCCTAGCGCCCGCCCTCACGCTCCACCTGCTGAGCCTGCCTTCCACTCAGGCAGCGCAGTCCTGAGGCAGGCGGCACAGCGTAGACCGCGGACGCTTGATGTTGGGGGCGGGGTTTCACGTGAAACCCCGCCCCCAACCTTTCGCTCGGCCGCCATGGGGAAGCTCGGGCGGGCATCGCGTTTCACGTGAAACCACTCGAGGTCCGAAGGCGGATTCCTTCACCGGGCAGCTTTCTAGAGATCGGCAGGTCCCCTTCGCCGGTGGGATCGAGTCGTATGGCTCCGCCCCTGCTTCTCGCTCCCACTTCTCCTATCCTGGCCCTGCGCCCTGCCCCTCCTCCTGCCCGCTGCTCCTCGCCGCAGGCCTCCTGCCTCCTGCCCCCTGTCCGCCGCCCGCGCCTGCTGGCTGGGCCGCGTCGCCTCCGGCTGCCCGTTGCCGCCGCCTGCGGTCCGGTCCCCGTAGCCCAGCGCCTGCGGCTTCCGTTTCACGTGAAACCGTGCCGTAGATAGAGGCATGGCTGAGTAGGCATGCCGTTTCACGTGAAACAGAGAGCCATGAGTTCGGCATGGCGGCAGCTGACATCCCTGGGCGTCGCGCTTTCCGTGTGTTGGATCATGCTCTCTGCGTGGCGCCTGCCGACGTTGTCGCCGTTCCGTATCTGCCGGAGGTGCTCGGCTACAGCGCTCTGGCCACCGGGCTGGGGGTCGCCCCGATAGGTCTCGCGCTTTCCATGTGGTGCCGTGCCTCGCGCTCTCCGTGCCTCGCGCTCTCCGTGCCTCGCGCTCTCCGTGCCTCGCGCTCTCCGTGCCTCGCGCTCTCCGCTCTCCGCGTCCTCCGCTCTCCGCGTCCTCCGTGCCCCGCGTCCTCCGTGCCCCGCGTCCTCCGCTCTCCGTGCCCCGCGCTCTCCGCGCGATGTGGTGCGTTGTGCTTCCCTGAGTGGCGTCATGCGTGTGCGCTCCGCGTGGCGTTGGGCGTCTCGTCCGCGAGCGGTGCCGTCTTGTCGCGCCGCCCTCCCCGTTGCGCTGCGTGGGCTTAGGGAATGCGCGAGGGGAGGGGTTGGCGGCTTCCTGGATCTAGGCGTTCAGGTGTCTCTCGATGTCTTCGATGAAGTCGTCAACCTGAGCCGGGCTGGTGTCGAAGGCGGTCATCCAGCGGACGACGCCGGTGTGCTCGTCCCAGACGTGGAACAGGTACCGCTCCTGCAATGCGGCCGTCGCCTTCTCCGGCAGGGAGGCGAAGACGGCGTTGGATTCGACTGGATAGGTGATCTCGACACCGGGAAGCGTGGACACTCCTTCAGCGAGGCGTCGCGCCATGGCGTTCGCGTGGGCCGCGTTCGTTCGCCAGAGCTCGTCCGTGAGAAGTGCCGAAAGCTGCGTCGAGATGAAGCGCATCTTCGAGGCCAGCTGGAGTGACTGGCGACGGAGGAACGGCACCCCACGGGCGAGAGACGGCTCCAGCACCACCACCGCCTCCGCGGCCAGTGCGCCGTTCTTCGTCCCCCCGAAGCTGAACACGTCGACGCCCACGTCTGTCGTGATCCCACGAAGGGAGCAGTCGAGGAAGGCGGCCGCGTTGGCCAGGCGGGCGCCGTCCACATGGAGGTAGAGGCCGGCTTCGTGTGCCGTCTCAGCGAGGGCGGCGATCCCGCTGGGGGAGTAGCAGGTGCCGAGCTCGGTCACCTGGGAGATGGACACCACACGCGGCTGCGATTCGTGCGGGTTGCCGAGGCCCCCCAGGCGAGAGGAGATGTCCTGCGGCGTGAGTTTGCCGTCCTTCGTCGGGATGGTGATGAGCTTCACGCCGAGCAGGCGTTCCGCGGCACCGGCCTCGTGGGTGGCGATGTGCGCGGTGTCCGCGCAGATGATGGCGTCGTAGCGGCCGAGCATGAGGGCCAGGCCCACCATGTTGGCGCCCGCGCCGTTGAGCACCGCGAACCCTTCCGCGTGGTCGCCGAACTCGTCCTTGATGTGTCGCTCGAAGACGGCGGTACAGGAGTCGCCACCGTAGGCGGGGGCGTCGCCTTCGTTGGCGGTGGAGATGGCGGAGAGGATCGCTGGGTGGACGCCTGCGTGGTTGTCGCTGGCGAAGCTCTTGGGATACAGCGAGTCGATGAGCACATCGCCAGGCTAATGAGCCGACGACGCCCGCGTTCTTGGCGGGGTCTCCTCCATGTGCCTTGGGGAGGGGCAGAAACGTCTCGTTGGGGCCGGACGTGGGAGGGCCTGAAGAGGTTTCCTTGGGAGACCGAGACGATGTCCTGGGGAGGGGGCGGCCGCGAGGGAAGGGCTGGAACGACGCCCTGGGGGAGGGGCGATCCGCTGTGCTCTAAGTGAGGGGCCGCATGACACGATGGGCCAGCGCCTGACGACGATCCCTGGGAGTGGAATGCCGGTTACCGCTGGTGCACCGCCTCCGGCTGAGATCCCAATGAGCGGGTGCACAACCTCCGGTTGAGATCCCAATGGGGCGGTGCACAGCCTGCGGTTGAGATCCCATGAGGCGGGTGCTCGGCCGTAGTGGGGAGCTGATGGACGAGGCGGTGCCTCCGAACCGCCGGCCGTCGAGCGTTTGTCTTCAGAGGCTTGGACGCCGCAGCGGAGGAGGGGGTCAGCGGTGGGCGGCTCGTTCGAGGAGGCCTCGGCACAGCGCGCCCAGGTCCTTGCCTGCCGCCTCCACCGCCATCGGCAGCAGCGACGTTTCGGTCATGCCGGGAGCGACGTTCACCTCGAGGAAGTGCGGTTGGCCCGCCGCGTCCACGATGAGGTCGGTACGCGAGACGTCCCTCAGCCCCAGTGCCGTGTGCGCCGTCACCGCCATCTGCGCGCAAGCCTCAGCAGCCTCAGGTGACAGGCGCGCGGGGGCGAAGAACTCCGTGTGCCCCGCGGTGTAGCGGGCGGCGTAGTCGTACACCCCCTCGTCCGGGACGATCTCCACGGGCGGCAGCGCCACGGGACCGTCGCCCAGGTCGACCACGGACATGGCCACCTCGACGCCCTCGATGTACCGCTCGACGAGCGCCGTGTCACCGTAGGCAAAGCAGCCCACCATCGCCGCCGGCAGTTCCTCCGCGGTGCGCACGATGGAGGCCCCCAGCGCCGACCCGCCGCGAGCGGGCTTGACGAACAGCGGAAGCCCGAGGTGCTCGACGATGCGTGACAGCACGGCCGAGGCGCCGAGGTCGTGGAAGGTCTCCTTGGGCAGCGTCACCGACTCAGGCGTCCGCAGCCCCACGGACCTCACCACCGCCTTGGCCGTCGGCTTGTCGAACGCCACCCGGCAGGCGTCCGGATCCGCTCCGACGTAGGGGACTCCCAGCAGTTCGAGAACCGAACGGATCGCGCCGTCCTCGCCGGCCCCGCCGTGCAGCGTCACGAACACCGCGTCCGGCGGATCGGCGAGAACGGCCGGCACCAGGGAGGCGTCGGTGTCCCTGGTCTCGACGTCGATGCCTGCCGCGCGCAGCACCTCGCTCACCCGCCGACCGGACCGCAGCGAGACCTCGCGCTCGTAGGACAGTCCGCCGGCAAGCACGAGCACATGTCCCAGGTCGCTCATCAAAAACCCTCCGTAGATCGCCGGCGCCGCACGATGTTCCACCGTACCCGTCCAGCCGGTTGACCAGAGCCCCGCGGCGGTCCGTCCCCTCCATCTTTCTCCTGTACGGCAAGCCACCCAAGCGCCTCCCTAGTCACCGCTGACCGCCCGTCCAAGGGACGCTCCCCGTGCGCGGTGGCCAACCGCCCCAACGGCGCCCCACCCCGGGTGCCGCCGACCCGCCGCGGGGGGAGCGGTGACGAGCGCGGAAAAGCAGGAGACAGAACACGGGAACAGAGAACGCGGCCGCGGAGAAAGAGAAGGGGACATGGCCGGAGAACAGGGGTCCCAGAGACAGGGGACCGGAGAGCCGACCAGGACACAGGAGCGGAGACGTGGGACGGGGAGGTGGAGCGGCAAAGCGTAGGGCGGAGAGACAGCTGCAGACGGGGTGCGAGAACCGCGGAATGGAGATGCGTGGCGAGACGGTAATCCGTCGCCGGTGGGGGCGGGGAAGCATGGGGCGCAGGAACGACGGTGAAGCTGCGGCGGAGAGACGGGGCGGTGCGGGGTGCGGGGAATCCGTGGGGCGCTGGGATGACGGTGAAGCGGGGGCGATCCGCGGTGAGGGGGATCTGGGAAGCATGGGGTGTAGAGACGGGGCGGTGAGATGGCGGGCCGGCGGTGCGGGTTGCGAGGAAACCGTGAGGCGCTGAGATGACCGTGAGGCGGTCGCCGGCCGCGGTGAGGGGATCTGGAAAGCACGGGGCGAAGAGACAAGACGGGGCGAAGAGACGGTGGCCCGGCGGTGGGGGTAATCGTGGGGCGCTGGGATGACGGTGAGGCGGTGGCCATCCGCGGTGACGGGATCTGGGAGCGCGGGGCGTCGAGACGGGGAGGCGAGACGGGGAGGCGAGACGGCGGGCCGGCGGTGCGGGGTGCGAGGAAACGTGGGGTGTAGAGATGGCTGAGACGGCGGCGATGACCGAGCGATGCGGAGAACCTTGGGGCGGGGAGCCGGCGGCGGTCAGGCGGTGCCGGCGAAGAAGGGCGGAAATCGGGTTTCAGGAGCGCTCTCAATCGGCTCCCACCCGCCGCCCCCCGAAAACCCCCGCCCCGCAGAATCGCTCTCACACAAAAAACGTGAGCACGCCCGCAGCGGACGTGCTCACGTTTTCGGCGGCTCTCAGGCCAGATCTGGCCCAGGTGTGTCCAGCCCGTGGTGCCCCAGAATCGACCCCGTCCCGAACGTGTCGCGCAGTTGGACCTCCTGCTCGATCACCCCCGCCAGCCTCCGCACCCCTTCGCGGATCCGGTCAGGCTCGGGGAAGCAGAACGACAGCCGCATGTGCCTGGCGCCGCTGCCGTCCGAGAAGAACCCGGTTCCGGGAACGAACGCCACCCGCTCGGCCACCGCCCGCGGCAGGATCGCCTTGGAGTCGAGCCCCTCGGGCAGGGACGCCCACACGAAGAACCCGCCGCCAGGACGCGTCCATGTGACGTCCGGCGGCATCAGGGCCTCGAGGGAGCTGAGCATCGCGTCCCTGCGCTCTCTGTAGAGCTCGCGGAAGGACTTGATCTGCTCCCGCCACGGCTGCGTGGCGAGGTACTGGCCGACGGCCAGCTGCGTGAAGGTCGAGTGCGACAGCACGGCCGACTCCATGGCGAGCACGAGCTTGTCGCGGATGGCGTGCGGAGCGAGCGCCCAGCCGACGCGGAACCCCGGGGCCAGCGTCTTGGAGAACGAGCCCAGGTAGACCACGCCGTCGGAGTTGTCGGCGCGCAGCGCCCGCATGGGGTCGCCGTCGAAGCCGAGCAGGCCGTACGGATTGTCCTCGACGATCAGGATCCCGGCGCGCTGGCAGATGTCGAGGACCTGCTGGCGGCGGGCGACGTTCAGGGTGACGCCGCCGGGATTGTGGAACGTCGGGATCGTATAGAGGAACTTGATGCGGCTGCCCGCGGCGCGCAGCGCGTAGATGGTCTGCGCGAGCGACTCGGGGATGAGGCCCTGATCGTCCATAGCGATATGGACCACTTTGGCCTGGTATGCGGCGAATGTTCCGAGGGCGCCGACGTACGAGGGGCCCTCGGCGAGCACCACGTCGCCCGGATCGATGAAGATCCGCGTGATCAGGTCGAGCGCCTGCTGGGAGCCGACGGTGGCGACGACGTCGTCAGGGCTGGCGTCGATGCCCTCCATGCGCATGACCTCGCAGATCTGCTCACGCAGGTGCGGGTCTCCCTGCGCCGAGCCGTACTGCAGGGCCACGGGACCGCGGCGGGCGACCAGATCGGACACCAGCTCGCCCACGACATCGAGGGGAAGGGCCGTGACGTACGGCATGCCGCCGGCGAGCGAGACCACCTCGGGCCTCGACGCGACGGCGAAGAGAGCTCGGATCTCGGAGGCGACCATCCCGGTAGCTCGCGCGGCGTACCGATCGACGTAGGCGTCGATACGCGACCCTTGGGTCGCGGGCGTCCGACCGTGATCCGTCTCTTCTGTCACGGTCCACCTCCTAGGTGTGGCATTGAACCGAGATACCAGAGTACGTCAGAGCGTTGACCCGGCCGCGACCGGGACAGTCCGCTGCCGACTTCGTCCCTGAGTTACGATGCCAGCTGGGGACGCGGTATTCGCGCGCTTTTCCGCACAGCAACGATTGGGGCAATAGTTGTCGCGTCGGCTGGCCAACGTCACTCTGGACAACCTCGACGATCTGCCGCGACGGTGCCGGCAGTGCGTCTTCTGGGAGCTCGACCCCGTGAGCGGCGAGAGAGCCGTCAAGACGGGTGATCCAGGGCTGGAGAAGGAGGCCTGGATCTCGTCCACCCTGCTCGAGTGGGGGAGCTGCGGGAAGATCGTTTATGTCGACGGTGTGCCCGCAGGGTTCGTGCTGTACAGCCCGCCGCTCTACACGCCCCGCTCGGTGGCCTTCCCCACCTCGCCCGTCAGCGCCGACGCCGTCCTGCTGATGACCGCGCACATCATCCCCGAGTTCTCCGGCGGCGGGCTGGGCCGGATGCTCATCCAGGGCGTGGCCAAGGACCTCACCAGGCGCGGTGTGCGGGCGATCGAGGCCTTCGGCGACCTGAAGTGGGAGGAGCCGAGCTGCGTGGTGCCCGCCGAATACCTGCTTTCCGTGGGATTCAAGACGGTTCGGCCGCATCTGCGCTTCCCCCGGCTCAGGCTGGAGCTCAAGAGCGCCGTGTCGTGGCGTGAAGACGTCGAGGTGGCGCTGGAGCGGCTCCTGGGATCCATGAGTCCCGAACGCGCCCTGCGCCCCGTCTGAGCGATCTGGGGGCTCCGCGAGCCCTCGGCGCATCCTGTGCGGCATCGGCCGACGCCGTACAGCCGAAAGGCCCCGAGGGGTGAACCCCCGGGGCCCGGTGAAGCGGGTCGGGCTAGATAATGCCGTCGAGCTCGCGCAGCAGCATGGCCTTCGGCTTGGCGCCGATGATCTGCTTGACGACCTCGCCGCCCTTGTAGACGTTCATCGTCGGGATCTGGAGCACACCGTAGTCGCGGGGGACGTTGGGGTTCTCGTCGATGTTGAGCTTGACGATCTCCAGCTTGTCCCCGTACTCCTTCGAGATCTCCTCGAGGATCGGGGCGACCTGGCGGCACGGGCCGCACCACTCGGCCCAGAAGTCGACAAGGACAGGCTTGTCGTTCTTGAGGACGTCCGCCTCGAACGAGGCGTCGGTGACTGCCTTCACAGTGGGCTCCTTCGTTAGTTCTCGTTGCTTGCGAGCCAGCGCTCGGAGTCGAGTGACGCCGAGCATCCCGTGCCCGCGGCGGTGATGGCCTGCCGGTAGGTGTGGTCGACGACGTCGCCGGCGGCGAACACACCGGGGATGTTGGTCGCGGTGGTGGGCGCGGCGACCTTGATGTATCCGTCGTCGTCGAGTTCGATCTGGCCCTTGACCAGGTCGGTGCGCGGGTCGTGGCCGATGGCGATGAACAGCCCGTCGGCGGCCAGCTCGCACTCCTCGCCCGTCTTGAGGTTGCGCAGCTGGACGGCGGTCACCTTGTCGTCGCCGAGGACGTCGACGACCTCGGAGTCCCAGACGAAGCGGATCTTCTCGTTGGCGAAGGCCCGCTCCTGCATGATCTTGCTGGCGCGCAGCTCGTCACGGCGGTGGACGACCGTCACCATGCGCGCGAAGCGGGTGAGGAAGGTCGCCTCCTCCATGGCGGTGTCGCCGCCGCCGACCACGACGATGTCCTTGTTGCGGAAGAAGAACCCGTCGCACGTCGCGCACCACGAGACGCCGTGTCCTGACAGGCGCTTCTCGTTGACCAGGCCCAGCTCGCGGTAGCCGGAGCCCATCGCGAGGATGACCGACTTGGCGTAGTAGGTGTCGGTGTGGGTCTTGACCACCTTGGGATTGGCTTCGAGGTCGACCTCGACCACGTCGTCGGCCACCAGCTCGGCGCCGAACCTCTCGGCCTGCTTGCGCAGGTTGTCCATGAGGTCGGGGCCCATGATGCCGTCGGGGAACCCGGGGAAGTTCTCCACGTCGGTGGTGTTCATCAGGGCTCCACCCGCGGTGACCGAACCCTCGAAGACCAGCGGCTTGAGTTCGGCGCGGGCGGAGTAGACGGCCGAGGTGTACCCCGCGGGGCCCGAACCGATGATGATCACATTTCGGACGTCGCTCAACGCTCCACGCCTTCCTTCTCTGTTTGCCAGTGGCGTCAACAGATCCTAGGCGTCCGTGATTCCCAGCCCTACCCACATCGCCAGGGGCAAACGAAAGGAGCCCGCACAGGGCGGGCTCCTCGCGTCGGAAAGGGGATCTACTTCCAGTTGCCCAGTGTGGGCTTGACGATGTTCTTGCACTTGAACGGGTCGACCACATCGACCCTGACCCGCAGCGCGGTCTTGTCCTTCCACGAGGCGATGATCAGTGCCTCCTGGCCGTTGAACTCGCTCTGGTCCACCGTGAACGGCCTGAGCTTGCTCCGGGCGGCCACCCGCTCGACACACGCCGACACCTTGGGATCGACACCGCCGGCGTCCTTGGAGCCCGGAGCCGCACCCAGGAAGGTGCTCAGCGGCTGCTTGAGGTCCTGGGAGCTCCAGTTGTAGTCGGTGTCGGTCACCATGTAGCTCAGCGCCGGCTGCGACGCCGAGGGCTGGGGCTGGGCCAGCAGGCTTCTGCCTGGCGACGGATCGGATCCGTCCGCCAGCAGCCCGGTCGAGAGGCCCGCGGCGCCGACCACGACCGCTGCCGCGGCCGCCGCCACCAGCGGCATCCCCCATCTGCGCCGTCCAGGAGAACGCTGCGCAGGAGGTCGCTGCCCCGCTGGTCGCCGCGCGCCAGGGCGTCGCCCTGAACCGCTGTGCCCCGAGGCGCCGTGTCCGGAGTAGCCGTGTCCCGAGGCGGCGCGTCCCGAAGAGTAGGCAGGGACGAGGTCGCCGTCGTCGGCGGCCGTGCCGAGCCGTACGGGCTCGGGGGTCTGTCTGGTCAGTTCCTCCCAGTCAGGACCGTCGAGGAGGTCGAGACCCCCACCTGCGGCCTCACGAGCAAGGGCCTGGTCGATCCGCATCGCGACACCCATCGGCATGGCCGGTGTGGGAGTCGCCGCGAGCACCTCGCGAACCGCGGCCAGGTCCGCCAGGAGCTCCCCACAGGGGTCGCAAACCGCGAGATGCTCGCGGACCTGTTCGGCCGTGGCAGCGTCCAGGAGACCCTCGGCCAGCTCGGCCAAGATCTCCAGATCGTAGTGCGTGTCACCCGTCACGAAGTTCTGCTCCCTTCGCGGATGAGACGCGGGTCAGGTCAGTTCGGTTCCGCAGATGCGAAAGAATCGGGGCAAGTTTCGCGCGACCCCGTGCGCAGCGGCTCTTCACGGTGCCGCTGGGCACGGACAGCACTTGAGCTGCGTCTTCGACGGAATAGCCCATCATGTCCACGAGGACGAGCGCCGCCCTCTGGTCGGCTGGAAGCATTTTGAGGGCGGCCGAAACCTCCATGGAGACCTCGCGCTCGCCGGTCTGGTCGGGCATGGGCGTGTCACGCTCGGCCGCCTCGATGAGCTCGTCGTCGGCGACGGGCCTGACCGACTTGCGGCGCATCCTGTCGAGGCAGGCGTTGACCACGATGCGGTGCAGCCAGGTCGTGACGGCCGCCTCGCCGCGAAAGCTGTGCGCCTTCCTGTAAGCGGAGACGAACGCGTCCTGTACGGCATCAGCCGCCTCGTCGGGGTCGCCCAGCGTGCGCAGGGCGACCGCCCACATGCGGTCGCGGTGCCTCTTGACTATTTCACTGAACGCATGCTGATCCCCGTCGAGGTGCCGGGTGAGCAGCTCGGCGTCAGAGAGTGGCTCAGGTGGGGAATTCACAAGGTTTATGCCGTTCCGGGGGAATACACCACTACGTCATAGATGGTGCCACGAAACTTCCCGGCATCCGCAGGAAGACGAGTAAACCAGATCAAAACGTACTGACCGGTTGCGGCCTCGTCCGGCGTCAGGGTGACCTTTCCCGACGCGTCCTTCTGCTTGGCCACCGTCTTGAGGGAGGACAGGTCGGGGGAGTCTCCCACCTTGAGCTCGACGCTGGCCCCTGAGGCGCTGGACAGCGTCGCGATCACGTCGGCGATCTTGGTCGGCTTACCCATGTCGAGCAGCAGCCCCACACCGGGCTTGAGGTTGCCGAGGGTCGCGTTGTTGTAGTTGGTGGTGTGCCAGAAGGTGTCGGGCTTGCCGTCGACGGCGTCGTCGGCCAGCTCGGGATGTTCGGCTCCATCGTCGCCGAGAGGGTCGAAGCCCGTGGCGTTCGACGGCTTGACGATCTGCGGCTCGGCGGTCGCCGAAGGGGGCGGCTGGCTCTGCGCGGCCTCGGGAGGCGCGGGATTGCCGAGCTTGCGGCCGAGAGTCCAGGCGCCGACGCCGACCGCGGCGATCACCAAAAGGACCACGAACGTCATCAGCACCCTGTTGAGGGTGCTGGGCTGCTTGGGGGGCAGAGGTTGGGAGACGTACGTCCGCTGCTGGGTGTCGAGACCCTCGGAGCGGGAGACGGCGGCGGGGGCGGGCGGCGGCGAAGGCGGCGGCGTGTACTGGATCGTCAGCGGCCTCGCCACATCGGCGAGCGCCTCGGCCACCTGCCCGGGAGTGGACAGCGCGCTGTGGCTCTTGCGCGACTCGGGCAGCACGGCCCTGCAGGTGATGGTGTCGAGGTAGCCGGGCACACCCGCGGTCACCTGGCGGGGCGTGCAGAAGTGGCCGTCGCTCATCGGGGCGGCGGGCAGGCCGCCCTCCTCCTCGTCGCCAGGCCAGTGTCCTGTCAGGCCCGCGTAGAGCAGGCGGCCCAGGCCCTCGGCGTCGTCGAGCGCGGGATCGTCGGTGGTGAGCCCCTCCAGCGCGGCGTCGACGGCGACGCCGAGCACCTTGACCGTGTTGCCGGTGGTCCAGACGAGCTTGCCGGGGCGCAGGCACAGGTGGTGGAGGTTGTGCTCGTGCGCGTGGGCCAGCGCCTCCGCGGCCTCGGCCACCAGGACGGCGGCGCGCTCGGGCTCGAGGGGCCCGCCGGCCAGCAGGTCGGAGAGGGACTCGCCGGTGACCCACTCGCTCACCACGTAGGCGAGCCCGTCGTCCTCGGCCGCGTCGAAGACCTGGGTCAGGCGCGGGTCGGTGAGCCTGCTCGCCGCGCGCGCGGCGGTGACGACCTCGGTGACACGCGGGAAGTCGGGATCGAAGGTGTGCACCGCGACAGGGCGCGCGAGGATCTCGTCGATCGCCTTCCACAGGGTGGCGCCCTCGGACTCGCTGACGCGGTCCTCGAGCCTGAAGCGCTGGGCGAGGCGGGTGCCTGGTTCCACGGTGGAGGCGCTCATGCTTCGATCACCCACGCGGCCGAAGGCCACGCAGGTTCGCTATGCCGGGTGGATCCGCCCACGCCCCTCCTGCTCCATTCGCCGCCTCTAGTGCACCATGCTAGTGCCGCGCCAGTTCCCACCGGGTTCCTTAACGGCCTACCCGCCCGGCCACCATTCCAACGATCGAGGTGACCTCCGGGATACGCATCCTGTGGGCGACGAGCAGATACAGGGCTCCGCCGAGCCCGCCGCCGACGGACAGAATGATCAGTGAGTTGATCAGGCTCAGGGCCCCGAACAGCTCCTGGACCCCCCAGACGGCCCCCAGAGCCACGACCGCCGTGGGCAGCGCGGCGATGTACATCCTGGTCAGCGCCGAGCCCACGGTCCAACCGCCGAGACCCTGCACACGGCGGCTGGCCATCGTCCAGGCCACGATTGCGCCCAGGGCGTAAGCCACCGCGTAGGCGAAGGCCAGCCCCATGACCACGTACGCGGCGGGCAGCGTGTAGTAGGCCACCAGCATGAGCACCGCGTTGACCGCGGTCGTGCCCGCGCCGACGAAGACGGGGGTGCGGGTGTCGCCGAAACTGTAGAAGACGCGCAGCAGCAGCTGGAAGATCGAGAACGGCACCAGCGCCAGGCCGAAGACCTGCAGCACGTTGCCGATGTAGACGGCGTTCTCCGGAGCCGAGGCGCCGTGCCCGAAGATCAGCACGGTGATCGCAGGGCCGAGCACCATGAGCAGCAGCGAGATCGGCACCATGACGGAGGCGACCAGCCGTACCCCTGAGCCGAACTCGGAGCGGACGTCGTCGAGCCTGCCCTCGCCCACGGCCCTGCTCATCCTGGGCAGCATGGCGGTGATGACGGAGACGCCGATGATGCCGTAGGGCAGCTGGAACAGCTGGAACGCGAAGTTGTACGGCGTGAGGCCGTGATCCTTGACCGCCGCTCCCGCCGCGGTGGCCAGGTTCGTGGTGAGGACGAGGCCGAGCTGCGTGACCACCACGTAGCCGATCGTCCAGATGCCCGCCCTCCCCATCTCGCCGAGCCTGGCGTTGCGCACGTCGAAGCGGAGCCTGAAGGAGAAGCCCGCCCGCTTGAGCGCCACGATGAGCACGAGGGCCTGGGCGACGATTCCCGCCGTCGTGCCGAGGCCGAGCAGCGCGAGTTCGGAGGTGGTGACCTTGGAGATGTCGCCTCGGCCCGTGCTGACGACGATGTAGGCCAGCAGCACGCCGATGACGACCAGGTTGTTGAGAACCGGCGCCCACATCGGGGCGGCGAACCTGTCGCGGGTGTTGAGGATCGCGCCGGCGATCGCGCCGACCCCGAAGAAGGCCAGCTGCGGCAGGATGAACCTGGCCAGGGAGACCGCGACGTCGAACTCCCGCGAGCCTGGCCGCCAGTTGGTGTACAGATCGATCAGCAGCGGAGCGGCCAGCACCGCGAGCACCGCCACGACGGTGAGGGCGACCGTCGAGATGGTGAGCAGGCGCTGCTCGTAGGCCCTGCCGCCGTCGGGGTCCTGCTGCTGGGCCCGCACGATCATCGGCACCACCACGCTGCTGAGCACGCCGAGGATCAGCAGGTCGAGGATGCTGTAGGGGATGGTGTAGGCGGCCTGGTAGGCGTCGCCCATCAGAGCGGTGCCGATCGCGGCGGCCAGGATGATCGTGCGCACGAAACCCGTGACCCTGGACACCATCGTGCCTGCGGCCATGATCGCGCTCGCCCGCAACATTCGGCTCATACGCGCTCGTTCTCCCTAACCTTCGCCGTCTTCGCCAGTCGCCGCTGCGACCTGCGCCGCAAGATGCGCATCGCCACCGCGGCCAGCATGACGGACAGCGCCGCCCCGGTGATGACCAGGGCGATTCCCGTGTAGCCGGTCGTCCTGATCCTGAGCTTCTGCGGTGTGTCGTAGGCCTTGCCGTCCAGCGTGCGCAGCCGGACCGTCACCGTGGAGTCGCCGCTCGCCTTCGAGCGCATCTTGACCTGGATCGTGCGGATCTGCCCCGGGCCGATGTCGAGCCGCTGGGGCTTGTCGTCGCTGACGATCTTCAGCGCGTCGGGGTTGTCGGGGGAGACGTCCACCATCAGGGAGATCGCCTCCTTCCGCGCGTTCTTCACGCTGATCGGGATCTGACCCTCTTCACCGGCCAGCGCCCGTGTCCTGTCGGTGATGGTGACGAGGCCGAGATCGTCCTCGACGGCCTGGTCGACCTGCTTGACCTCCCTGCTGCCCGTGCCGGTCTTGGTGCGCCACGCGGAGGAGGTCAGGCGCAGCACCGCCCTGTCGAAGTCGGAGGGTCGGTGGTCGGTGGTGATCGAGGAGGTCAGCTGCGCCTTGCCCACCACCCGCCTGACCGAGTCGAGGTATTTCTTGCTGAGCTCGGCCTTGCGGTCCTCGTCGGTGTAGACCAGGCCCGAACGCGGAGTGGCGGCCTTGCCCGGCTTGATCGAGTCGAGCGGGACGCTGGTGAGCCAGGGCAGCCCCTGCGCGGTCTTCAGCAGGTTCATGACGTGCGTGGGGTTGGGGTTCCAGCGCCGCGCGGGCGCCACCACCAGCGAGCGGGGCGTCGTGACGCCGGGCTCGGCGGCGATGAGGGCGCTCTCCGCCACGAACCGCTGCTTCTGCAGCGTGGAGGAGCCTGCCACCCCTGGTTCGAGCTCGAGCGTACGGCTGAGCCCTGGCTCGGCCAGCAGGGCGGTGACGGGACCCGAGACGCTGTTGATCGTCGCCGCGGCGTCGGGGGTGGTGGTCACGGGAGGGTCGGGCGGCAGGTTGTCGGCGTTGAGCAGGACGGTCGACACCTTGCTGACCGTGAGCAGGTCGAGCGCGTCGTCGTCGATCTTGCCCGCGACAGGCCAGGCGATCGAGGTGGGCACGTCCTGCTTGAGCAGTTCCCTGGCGGTGGAGCCCCCGATCGTGACGGCCTTGTCGGTCACCCCGTCGATCCCCTGGTGGGCCAGGGCCGCCACGTCGGGGTCGGCGTACGGCGTGGCCACCACCTTCTGACCGGCCAGCGCCGTGCGCAGCTGGTCGAGCCACTGGCGCGCGCTGGCGTCGGCGGGGCGGTGGGTCTTGTCGCCCGACTTGGGACGCACCTCGTGCGCCCTGGTCATCGCCAGCACGTCGTCGAGCAGCGCGGGATCGACGAACCAGGTGGCGTTCTTGGGCTTGGACTGGGCGATGCGCAGCAGGTCGGCGAGGCGGCCGTTGCCGAGCAGCGAGGTGCGCAGGGTCTCGTCGATGAAGATGGAGTCGTCGCTGCGGTGCGGCTGGTCGATGATCGGCAGCGCGAACGCCACCTTGGTCTTCGGGATCGGGGGAGTGGTCGGCGGCGCGTAGGTCAGGAAGGTGCGCACCTTGGTGACCGGCTGCCAGTTGTTCAGCACCTCCACGCCCAGCGGGTAGACGCCGAACCGCCTCACCGTGAGCGCCGCGGGCGTCGTGACCAGCTCGAAAGGCGCCGACCCGCCCGCCGCGAGAGAGGGAATGGTGATCGTGGAGGTGAGCGAGGCGTACTCGGCGACGGGACCGCCCGCGAGGTAGGCCTCCATGGCCGCCCTGTCGGCGAACGGCTGCCTGGGGAGCCACAGCCGGATGACCACAGGACCCATGGGCGTCGTGCCGGCGTTGGTGACCTTGCCGGAGACCTTGATCTCATCGGTGAGCCCGCTCGGCACGTCCGGCGTGATCGACTCGATGGTCAGCTTCGCCTGCTGCGCGTTGACAGGCGCGGCGGCAGCCGTGCTCGCCGTCGTCACGACCGAGGGGGTGAGCAACGCGGCGATGAGGACGGAGAGGAGCGTGGCCTTACGGATCACGCGTCTGCCCGAGGAGGAGTTCGACGCACGCCCGCCATGGTACGGGCTCAGTGCCGGACCGCGACCGCCTCCCGGGCTTCTGCGGGGAGTTCGATGGTCCTGCTGGGCAGGGATCGCAGCAGGTCGAGCGAGTGCAGACGCAGCGCGGTACGGCGCTCGCCCGTGGGGGTGAAAAGGAAGCCCCCGTCGCCCGTGAGCCGGTCGTCGACGAGGAGGGGAAGGTCGCGGGGGAGCAGCAGCGGGGAGACGAGCCCCGCCGCGTAGTCGGTGGTGGCGTTGACCACGAAGGCGGGGGCCGGCCGTACGCTCCTGACCCTGAGCAGCCTGCCGACCTGGCCAGGAGAGGGCGGGTGGGCGACGGTGGAGACGAAGGCGACCACCTCGCGGCCCAGTCTGGCGCGTGCCTCGAACACCGTCACCGCCACGCACCGCTCGGGCTCGGCGCCGATCGTCGCGGGCAGTTCCTCCGCGCACTTCATGGGGCGCGGAAGGCGTACGATCTCATGATGGACCTGGTGTGCGAGGAGCCAGCGGTGGATCGCGAGAGCGTCCTTCATAGATGAGCTCCTAGCCTCGTTCCATGGGCCCCCGACGGTCTCTGACCGACGGTAACCCGGACCCTGTGTGGCTCGGGGGATATGTTCCGCAATCAGAAGGACCTATGCAGCTTGTCCGACTCAATTGAGATCTCCCGCAAGATCGCGCCAGTGGCGAACGAGCTCGGCGAGCTGTTCGCCGCTCGAGGGCACGAGCTAGCCCTGGTGGGCGGGTCGGTGCGCGACATACTGCTGGGCCGTATCGGCAACGACCTCGACCTGACCACCGAAGCCAGGCCCGAAAGGGTGCTGGAGCTGGTCAGAGACTGGGCCGACTCGGTCTGGACGATCGGCATCGACTTCGGCACCGTCGGCGTGCGCAAGGGCGGCTGGCTGCTGGAGATCACCACCTACCGCAGCGAGTCCTACGACCCCAAGTCGCGCAAGCCCGAGGTCATGTACGGCGAGACCCTCGAGGCCGACCTGGAGCGCCGAGACTTCGCGGTCAACGCGATGGCGGTGCGGCTGCCCACGCACGAGTTCGTCGATCCCTACGGCGGCATGCGCGACCTGGCGGCGGGCTTGCTGCGCACGCCAGGCACGCCCGAGCAGTCCTTCGACGACGATCCGCTGCGCATGCTGCGCGCCGCGCGCTTCGCCTCGCAGCTGGGCTTCACGGTCGCTCCTGAAGCGATCGCCGCGATGACCGCGATGGCCGAGCGCATCGAGATCGTCTCCGCCGAGCGGATCCGCGACGAGCTCGACAAGCTGATCTGCGGCGCGCACCCGCGTGAGGGCCTGCGCCTGCTCGTCGACACGGGCCTGGCCGCCCACGTCCTGCCCGAGCTGCCCAAGCTCAGGCTGGAGATCGACGAGCACCACCGGCACAAGGACGTCTACGAGCACACGCTGATCGTGCTGGAGCAGGCCATCGCCCAGGAGGAGGACGGCAAGCCCGACCGCATCCTGCGCTGGGCCTCGCTCATGCACGACGTGGGCAAGCCGAAGACACGCCGCCACGAGGAGGGCGGCAGGGTCTCCTTCCACCACCACGAGGTGGTCGGCGCGCAGATGACCAAGAAGCGCATGTCGGAGCTGAAGTTCCCCAAGGACGTCGTCTCCGACGTCGCCCGCCTGGTCGAGCTGCACCTGCGCTTCCACGGCTACGGCACCGGCGAGTGGACCGACAGCGCGGTGCGCCGCTACGTGCGTGACGCGGGGCCGCTGCTCGACCGGCTGCACAAGCTGACCAGGGCCGACTGCACCACCCGCAACAAGCGCAAGGCGCAGGCGCTCTCCCGCACCTACGACCAGCTCGAGGAGCGCATCTCCAAGTTGGCCGACGAGGAGGAGCTGGCCAAGATCAGGCCCGAGCTCGACGGCAACGAGATCCAGCGGATCCTCGGCGTCGGCCCGGGGCCCGTGATCGGCAAGGCCTACAAGTTCCTGCTGGAGCTGCGCCTCGACAAGGGCCTCATCGGCAAGGACGCCGCTACTGAGGCTCTGCTGGCGTGGTCACGCGAGTCGGCGTGACCATCCGGTAGACCACCGCGCCGAGCAGGTAGCCGATCGTGATGATCGCGACGGCTACCAGCGACTTGCCGTTGGCGGGCAGGATCGCCGCGGCCAGCGCCGCCGCCAGCACGTACATGCCGTTGAACAGCATGTCGTAGATGGAGAAGGCCCTGCCGAGGTAGGCGTCCTCGACATCGCGCTGGACGCTGGTGTCGGCGCAGATCTTGACGCTCTGGCCGGTCACGCCGAGCACGAAGCCGGCGATCCACAGCCCCCACGGCTGGAAGGGGATGACCAGGATCGCGGTCAGCACGCCGGCCGTGACCAGCATGATCGGCACCCAGCGCTCGATGGTGAAGCGGTCGGTGGCCCACGGAGTGATGATCACCGCGAGGCCGTAGCCGACGGCGGAGGTCGCCACCACGACGCTGACGCCTGACAGCGCGGCCTCGGCGTCGCCGTTGGTGAAGTAGTAGCGGTAGAGGATGATCCCCATCGCGGTCGCCAAGCCGTACATGAAGCGGTGTGTCGCCATCGCGCCCATCGCCGCCGCGGCGGCGCGGTGGTGGATCAGGTGCCTGGCGCCGTCGGCGAGCCCGGTGACCACGTTGCGCATGGCCTCGCGGGCCTGCGGGCGGTCGGGGTCGTAGGAGGGGCCGAGCAGGTCGCGGTGCATCGTGCGGGCGATCAGCGCGCTCAGCCCGAACACCACGCCCGAAGTGGCCAGCAGCAGCGCGGTGCCGGCCGCCTCGCTGCCGAACACCGAGCGCAGCAGCATGCCGAACCCGACGCCGACGAAGGTGACGACCGTGCCGGAGGTGGGCGTGACGGCGTTGGCCATCATGAGCTGGTCGCGCGGCACGACATGGGGGAGCGAGGCGCCGAGGGAGGCGAGGAAGAACCTGTTGACGCCGAGGACGGCGAGCGCGACCGCGTAGAAGAACTCGTCCGGCAGGCCCGTGGCCACGAAGGTCGCCGCGACCAGCAGCAGGGCGCCGCGCACGATCGGCGCGACGACGAGGATCTGCCGGCGCGACCATCTGTCGATGAAGACGCCGACGAAGGGGCCGAGCACGCTGTACGGCAGCAGCAGCACCGCCAGGCCGATCGCCACCTGGAGGGCGGTCGTCTGCTTCTCGGGGCTGAAGAAGGCGAAACCCACGACGCCGAACTGGAAGATCCCGTCGGAGAACTGCGAGACCAGCCGGGTGGAGAACAACCGTCTGAAGTCGCGCCCCTTCAGGACCGTGCGGAGATCGGCGGCATAAGACACGACGTCAGCCTAGCCGCCGTCCACGGTCCGAACATCGGGGTCAACCCTGAGATAGCTGGTGTGACAGGTAGGCAAAAGTGTTCCAGGGATACGTCATGATCACGTACGCTACTTTCTGTGACCTCTGACGAACACGTGGTGCTGGTCGACAGCGAGGGAAACGCGATCGGCACGGCGCCCAAGACGTCGGTGCACGGCCCGGACACCCCTCTCCACCTGGCGTTCTCGAGCTATGTCTTCGACCAGAACGGGCGGGTGCTGCTGTCCAGGCGGGCCTCCCACAAGATCACCTGGCCGGACGTGTGGACCAACAGCTGCTGCGGCCACCCGCTGCCGGGCGAGCCGCTCGGCGACGCCGTGCTGCGCAGGCTGTCCTACGAGCTCGGCCTGGTCGTGGAGAGCGTCGACCTGGTGCTGCCGCGCTTCTCCTACCGGGCGGTGATGGGCAACGGCATCGTGGAGCACGAGCTCTGCCCGGTCTACCGGGTGCTGACCACGGCCGCCGCCAGGCCGAACCCCGACGAGGTGGGGGAGGTGCTGTGGATGCCGTGGAAGGAGTTCACCTCGGGCGTGATGTCGGGCCTGCTCGCCATCTCGCCGTGGTGCCGCGACCAGGTGCCGCTCCTCGACGACCTCGGCGCCGACCCGCTCACGTGGCCGTCGGCCCCCGTCGCCGACCTGCCGCCCGCCGCCCGCGGCTGACCCGCCGCCCCGGCTTCTCGCGTGGCGAGGCCGTCACGGCGAGACGTCGGCCCCTGGGTGATTCCAGCCACGCAAGCCCCAGGATGGGTCACACCACGGACGAACGCCGACGTCTCGCCGTTGGAGAGAGCACCCCGTGCCGCTGGAGTAGCGCACGGAGAGGGACCTCGACCAGCGGGAGACGTCGGCGCTTACGTCGGCGTGCCGTACGGGATGTCTATCGAGAGACCTCGCCGCGGATGAACTTCTCGACGTAGTCGCGCGCCTCGTCGTCGGAGTACTGCTCCGGCGGCGACTTCATGAAGTAGGACGAAGCCGACAGGATCGGTCCCGCGATCCCACGGTCCATCGCGATCTTCGCGGCGCGCACGGCGTCGATGATGATGCCGGCCGAGTTCGGCGAGTCCCAGACCTCGAGCTTGTACTCCAGGTTCAGCGGGGTGTCGCCGAAGGAGCGGCCCTCGAGGCGGACGTAGGCCCACTTGCGGTCGTCCAGCCACGGCACGTGGTCGGACGGGCCGATGTGCACGTCGGCCTTGGCCATCTCGTGCGGGATCTGCGAGGTGACCGACTGGGTCTTGGACACCTTCTTGGACTGGAGGCGCTTGCGCTCCAGCATGTTCATGAAGTCCATGTTGCCGCCGAAGTTGAGCTGGTACGTGCGCAGCAGCTCGACCCCGCGGTCCTCGAACAGCTTGGCCATGACGCGGTGCGTGATCGTGGCGCCGACCTGCGACTTGATGTCGTCACCGACGATCGGGACGCCGGCCTCCTCGAACTTCGCCGCCCACTCGGGGTCGGAGGCGATGAACACGGGAAGCGCGTTGACGAAGCCGACCTTCGCGTCGATCGCGCACTGCGCGTAGAAGCGGTCCGCCTCCTCCGAACCCACAGGCAGGTAGGAGACCAGGACGTCCACCTTCGCGTCCTTCAGAACCTGGACGACGTCCACCGGCTGCTCGTCGGACTCCTCGATGATCTCGCGGTAGTACTCGCCGAGACCGTCGAAGGTGTGCCCGCGCTGGACGATGACACCGGTCGGCGGCACATCCGTGATCTTGATCGTGTTGTTCTCGCTCGCCACGATCGCCTCGGACAGGTCGCGCCCGACCTTCTTGGCGTCCACGTCGAAGGCGGCGACGAACTCGATGTCGCCGACGTGGTACTCACCGAACTTGACGTGCATCAGACCCGGCACTCGTGTGTCCGGGTCGGCGTCCTTGTAGTAGTGAACGCCCTGAATCAGCGACGTCGCGCAGTTGCCGACACCGACAACGGCTACGCGTACCGAACCCATCGCACTCGCTCCTTACTCATCTGATGACATATCTTTCGCGGGCTCTTGCGACGCCCTGCGTTCTGTGGCGATCAGCTCGTTCAGCCAACGCACCTCGCGTTCCACCGACTCCAGACCATGACGCTGCAGCTCGAGGGTGTAGCTGTCGAGCCGCTCCCTCGTTCGGGCGAGCGCGGTGCGGACGCCGTCGAGTCGTTCTTCCAGCCGGCTGCGACGTCCTTCGAGGATGCGCAGCCGTACCTCGGCCTCTGTGTGGCGGAAGAAGGCGAAGTGGACGCCGAAGCTCTCGTCCTCCCACGCGGAAGGGCCCGCCTGGGTCAGCAACTCCTGCAGCCGCTCCTTGCCCTCCGCGGTGAGCTTGTAGACGATCTTCGATCGCCCCGTGACCGCGGTGGGGTGCTCCTCCGCGATGAGCCCCTGCTCGAGCAGCGACTTCAGGCACGGGTAGAGCGAGCCGTAGGAGAAGGCCCTGAACATACCCAGCAGGGCGTTGAGCCGTTTGCGCAGCTCATAGCCGTGGAGCGGGGTTTCGTGCAGCGACCCGAGCACGGCCAGTTCCAGGACTCTGCCCTGCCCGCTGGCCAATGGAACCGCCCCCTCTCGCGTCGATGTATCGAGTCGATACATCCTGATGATACGTCGCCGCGCTATATCGCTGCAATTAATGGTTTTGCCAAGAGGTTGGGAGCAATCGGTAAAAAGCCGTAGTCTGGCGCGCATGTGGTCACAGAGGAGGGTGGTGGACTACGGGCTGGCGAAGCGCGCGGCACTGCGCCCACGCCCTTCAGGCCGTGCTTCCGCCCGGGAGATCTGTGACGCACAGCCCTGTCTCCTTCGCGCCGCCCGGCACTTCGGTGGATCGACCGAACGCCCCTGCCCGGTGTGCGAGAGGAAGAACGTCACCAACGTGACCTATGTCTACGGGGATTCCCCGGGGCGACATGCCGGTCGGGCAAAGCCCACGTCAGAGCCCCGCGACATGGCCCATGATTACGTGGAGTTCCGGGTCTACGCGGTCGAGGTCTGTCAAGGTTGTTCCTGGAACCACCTGACCGTCTCCAACGTCCTCGGCAACGGACCGCCCGACACCGTCGGCACCACCTGAACCGAGGACGGCGCCCGCCGTGCACGACGACGACGATGCGAGGACGTGTTGAGTAACAGCAGCTATGGCTCCGAACCGAACGGACGCACACCGCGCCCCGAGGGGACGGCTCGCCAGGGAAGGCGCCGTCGCTCGAGTTCTGTGCCCGCCTCGCAGCCGCCGCAAACCGGCTGGGGCACCGCCCGCCGTCCCGAGGCCGCCTACGAGCAGACCGGGGCCATGGACGCGCAGCCGCCCGCCCCCTCAGGTCCTCAGCGATCTCCCGGCAGGCAGGGCCCGTCAGGTCCGCAGCCCACGTGGCAGCCGTCGGGCCCGCAGCAGGCGCCGCCTCAGCAGACCGCGCAGTACCCCACCGGTGGCCCGGCCACCCGCAGCCGTGCCATGGAGGAGACCATGGCGGGCGGTCCCGCCCCTCGCCGCTCCCGTGGTGGACGCGGACCGCGCGGCCCCGAGGGCCCGGGCCGTGGCGGTGGTGGCGGCGGCGGTGGTGAAGGCAAGGGCGGCCGCGGCTGGAAACGGTTCATCCCGAACTGGAAGATCGTCATGGCGGGCATGGTCGTGGTCGCGGCCGGCGTCTTCGCCATGATCTGGGTCGGCTACGCCAACACGCCCCTGCCCACGGCGGCGCAGGTGGAGGCGACGGCTCAGGAAAGCATCATCTACTACAACGACGGCAAGACCGAGATCGCCCGCTGGGGAACGCCCCGCAGGAACGTCGACATCAGCGACATCAACGACGCTGTGAAGGACGCCACGGTCGCGATCGAGAACAAGACCTTCTACGAGGACGCCGGCATCTCGCTCTCCGGCATGGCGCGCTCGGTGTGGAGCACCGCGACGGGCCAGCAGCTCCAGGGCGCCTCCACCATCACCCAGCAGATGGCCCGGAACTACTACCAGGGCCTCAGCCAGGAGCAGACCATCGAGCGGAAGATCAAAGAGATCTTCGTCGCGGTCAAGCTGAACAAGGAGCTTTCGAAGGAGCAGATCCTTCAGAACTACCTCAACACCGTCAACTTCGGACGTGCCTACGGCATCGAGGCGGCAGCCGAGGCGTACTTCGGCAAGGGCAAGAGGGCCAGCAACGTCACACCCGCGGAGGCGGCCTACCTGGCGGCCCGCATCCAGCAGCCCAACTGGGAAATCAACGACCCGAGGCTGAAACACCGCTGGAAGACGGTCATCGACTACATGGCCCAGCAGTTCCCGCAGAAGTACGCCAGCCTGCCCACGACGGCCAAGTACCCCCAAGTCGATGCCGCCAGCAAGAAGAACGAGCTCGCCGGGGTCAAGGGCTACATGGTCGAGGCGGCCCTGGCGGAGCTGAAGGAGAAGTACCAGATCTCCAGCGACGAGGTCGAGCGCAGTGGCTACAGGATCACCACGACGTTCGACAGAAAGCTCATGAAGGACGCCAAGGTTGCGGCCGAGGGCGTCCTGAAGAGAATGTCCAAGGAGTACCACGCGGGTCTGGCTGCGGTTGACAATAAGACGGGCCGGGTCCTCGCCTTCTACGGCGGCAGCAACTACCTGACCGACCCGTGGAACGACGCCTTCAAGTCCTACAAGCAGGCGGCCTCCGCGTTCAAGCCGTACGTGCTCGCCGCCTGGCTCGACGCCGGCTACAGCCTCAACAGCTACGTCCCCGGCAACGAGACCGTGCCCAAGGTGATCCCCGGCCAGCAGCCCGGCGGTTACCGCAACAGCCACAACGTGGGCCCCGCCGTCGACGTCGTGAAGGCCACCGCCGACTCCGTCAACACCGCCTACGTCTCCATGGCCTACAAACTCCCTGGTCAGCTCGAGGACGTCAAGCGGATCGCCGTGGAGGCCGGCCTCGGCGAGAAGCGGATGGAACAGGACATCAAGGACCACACCTACGGCTTCTCGATCGGCTCGGCCCTGGTGTCGCCCGTCGAGCAGGCTGCGGGATACTCGATCTTCGCCAACGGCGGCAAGCACATCGACTACCACGTGATCCAGAAGGTCGACACCGCCGACAAGACTCCGGTCGTGCGCGAGAGGCAGACGCCCCGCAAGGTGATCTCGGCCGAGGCCGCCGCCGACGCCACCGTCGCGATGCAGGCGGTGCTGAAGAACGGCACCGCCGCAGGAAAGGGCCTGGGCTCCAGGCCCGCCGCAGGCAAGACGGGCACCAACAACGACGAGAAGGAAGCCTGGTTCGTCGGCTACACCCCGCAGATCTCCACCGCGGTCGGCTTCTACCGCGAGGAGTGCAGGACGAAGTCGGGCAAGGTCGTCCCGCCCAAGCACTCCAACTGCCCGTGGTCCGACGGCAAGAAGAACTCCAAGTACTCCATGCAGAAGCCCTACACCAGTGCCTACGAGGTGAGCCTGGGCTTCGAGGGCGCTGGTCCGCCCACCGAGGTGTGGCGCGCCTTCATGCTCGCCGCGCACGAGGGCAAGGAGATCGAGCAGTTCCCGACCAAGGCGAGCATCGGCCAGCCCGAGAACATCGTCACCAAGCCCACGCCCACCCCGAAGCCGACGCCGAGCAACCCGTTCGGCACGCCCGAGGACCCGTGGGGCAACGACGACACCGACTGCGGCCTGCTCGGCTGTGGCGAGGGCGACAGCGACAGCGACGGGCTGCCCGAGGACGGCACCACCGACGCCGACAGGCTCGGTGACGTCGGCCAGGAGGAGGACCCGATGGGCGGCGGCTCCGTCGTTCCTGACCCCATGGCCGACCCCGCCAGGCGCGACCAGGAATGACGCGGCCCTTGCTGACGGCACGGCTGGTGCCGTACCTGCCCCTGGGGTTGTTCGCGGCCCTGGGAGCGGTTCTCGCCTACGTGTGGAAGCTGCCCTGCAGGACGGGTGGCTGGAACAACTCCATCCAGACGTACGCGAACTTCTGCTACACCGACATCTACCCGCTCTACTTCGACCGGAAGCTGGTCACGGAGAACCCCTACTTCGCCGACGTGGCGTTCGAGAAGCAGGTGGAGTACCCGGTCGTGCTCGGCGAGGTGATGCAGGTCATCGCCTGGGTGGCGCGCTGGCTGGCGCCGCCCGCCGATTCGAGCCAGGCCGCCTTGGACGGGGCCGCGGCGGCGCAGGCCGTCTACTTCTACGACATCACGGTGGTCCTGCTCGGGCTCTGCCTGGTGGTGGGGGTGCTGCTGATGGCCGCGGTCGCGGGGCCCTCACGCCGGTGGGACGCGCTGTGGTACGCGCTGGCACCCGCCGTGATCCTCGCCGCCTACGTCAACTGGGACCTCGTCGCCGGTGCGCTGTCCATGGGCTTCCTGCTGGCGTGGTCGCGGGGACGTCAGGTGGCCGCGGGCGTGCTGCTCGGCCTGGCCATCGCCACGAAGTTCTATCCGCTGATGTTCGTGGGCGCGCTGTTCCTGCTCACGCTGCGCACCTGGAAGTGGCGGCCGTTCCTGGTCTCGATGGCCGCGGCCGTGGCCGCGTGGCTCGTCGTCAACGTGCCGTTCATGCTGCTGGCATGGGACGGCTGGCGCCGCTTCTACGTCTTCTCCCAGGAGCGCGGCATCGACTGGGGCTCGCCGTGGTTGTTCTTCGAGCGCAAGGGCTGGCCGATCCTCGGCACGATGGACCCGAGCCTGCTCGGCATGCTCTCGCTGGGACTGCTCTGCCTGGGCATCGCGGTGCTGACGATGCTCGCGCCGCAGCGGCCGCGCCTGGCGCAGATCTGCTTCCTGGCGCTGGCGGCGTTCATGATGACGAACAAGGTGTGGTCGCCGCAGTTCGTGCTGTGGCTGGTGCCGTTCGCCGTGCTGGCCAGGCCCAACTGGAAGCCGCTGGCGCTCTGGCAGGTCGCCGAGGTCTGGTACTTCTTCGCGATCTGGCTCTACCTGCTCTACCAGGACGAGTCGAGCAGGCATCTGGGCATCGGTGACGACGTCTACTTCACCGCCGTCTGGGGCCGCGTCATCACGATCCTGATCATGATGGCCTTCGTGGTGCGCGACATCCTCCGTCCCGACAAGGACGTCGTACGGCAGGCGGGCATCGACGACCAGGGTGGCGGCGTCTTCGATCGGGCACCCGACAGGTTCTCCCTCGCCTGATGCGGGCTCTGGGCGTCTGGACCGGCTCCCGCCTGGGGCTCCTGCTCGTCAGCCTGATGGCCGTGCCGTGGCTGGTCGGCGGGCGCGACTACCTGTCCAGGTGGAAGCAGTGGGACGCCAGCCTGTTCGTCACCATCGCCCAGTACGGCTACAGGGGCGATCCGGCGCAGGCGCGCGATCCCGGGCTCCCCGCGTTCTTCCCGGGGATGCCCGCCGTGCTCAGGCTCGTCCATCTGGTGGTGGACGACTGGGCGCTGTGCGGGCTGCTCATCTCGCTGGTGGCGGGCGGGGTGGCGGCGGTGGCGCTGGCCAGACTGGCCGAGTTCGAGGGCGGCTCGGGCGAGCTGGCCGTCGTGGCGATGGTGCTGTTCCCCACTGCGGTCTTCCTCGCCGCGGGCTACAGCGAATCCCTCTTCCTGGCGTTCGCCGTCCCCGCGTGGCTGGCCGCGCGAAGGAGGCAGTGGCCGCTGGCCGTCCTGCTGGCGGCGGGGGCGTCGAGCATCCGCATCACCGGCCTGTTCCTGGCGGTCGCGCTGATCGTGGAGTTCGCGTTCAGCAGGCCCCACAAGCGGGACCTGCCGTGGCTGGTCATCCCGTTCGTGCCGCTGATCGCCTACTCCTGGTACCTGCGCGGTCTCACCGGCGACTGGCTGGCGTGGAAGCACGCCCAGGAGGCGGGCTGGGGCAGGGAGCTGGTCTGGCCGTGGCGGGCGTGGCAGACGACGTGGGAGTCGGCGATGACCGCGGGGGAGTCCGCCGTCGCCTTCAGGATGGAGATCGCGGGGGCGGTGGTGGCCGTCGCCGTCCTGGTCTGGCTGCTGGCCACGCGCAGGTGGAGCGAGTTCGTCTACTGCGGGCTGCAGGCGGGCGCGCTGCTGACCTCGGCCTACTACCTGTCCGTGCCGCGCTCGCTGCTGCTGTGGTTCCCGCTGTGGGTGCTGATCGCCAGGCTGCCCGTTCGATGGATCATCGGGTACGGCCTGCTTCTCGGCCCGCTGATGGTGCTGAACGCCCTGCGCTTCCTCACCGGCGCCTGGGCCGGCTGAGATCTTTACCCACTTCCGCCGCGAAGTAATCCATGGAAGTTATCCACAGGCTGTGTATTTCCCTTAGAGATTCTTCCTGAGGAAGGCGATGTCATCGGCTTGACCTGCGAATGGCGTCTCCACGATGATCGGCGCGCCCGCCCTGCGGCACACCTCGAGGATCAGCTCGGAGTCGATCTGGCCCTGGCCCAGGTTGGCGTGCCGGTCGGCGCCCGAGTCGAAGGCGTCGCGCGAGTCGTTGCAGTGGACCAGGTCGATGCGGCCGGTGATGGCCTTGACCCTGTCGACGACGTCCACGAGCTCCTCGCCGCCCGCGTGGGCGTGGCAGGTGTCGAGGCAGAACCCCACGTCGAACCCGTCGAGCGCGTCCCACAGCCTGGCGATCCTGTCGAGCCTGCGGGCCACGGCGTTGTCGCCGCCCGCGGTGTTCTCGATCAGGACGGGGATGGGGCAGTCCATCCGCTCGAACACCTTGCGCCAGTTGTCGAAGCCGATCTGCGGGTCCTCGTCCTTGTTGAGGTGGCCGCCGTGGACGATCAGGCCCTTGGCGCCGAGGCTCGCGGCCGCCTTGAGGTGCTGCTCCAGCAGCTTGCGGCTGGGAATCCTGATGCGGTTGTTGGTGGTGGCCACGTTGATCAGGTAGGGCGCGTGGATGTAGACGTCGACGCCCTCGACGGGCTTGTCCGGCAGGACGGGGGCCTTGTAGCCCTGCGGGTCGCCGAGGAAGAACTGCACGATCTCCGCGTCGCGTTCGGCCGCGTGGGCGGCGGGATCGTCCTGATCGACATGAGCTCCGATGCGCACCATGCGATCCACAGTATCCGTTTGCCGGGCACGCAAAAGGGCAGTCGAGGCGCAGCCCCCCGACGATAGGAGCGCGAGAGATGTCTCGCTATCGCATAGGTAGCTTCCTGTTCCTGATCTACATCCTGGTCGGCCTCTACGTGGCCTGGATCTACGACTACATCACCCCCGCCCTGCTCAAGGACGTGGCCGAAGCGCTGCTCGCCACCTTCCTGTGGTTCGTCATCCTCCTCGGCGGAGACCTCCACGTAGGCTAGAACGCTCATAAACGCTCATAATCCTCACTTACACACAAAAAGCTTCAGAAGACATTCGTTTCCTCTCTAGCTAGCGGACATCGGGCTCCCGTATCCATGTCGTGGTCCAGAACGACAGAGGAGCCCGATGACCCCGCCCCCCATCTCCAGACGCGCCCTTCTCGGCGGTACCGCAGGCGCCGCGGCGCTGCTGGCCCTGCCACCGGGCATGCGCGCGGCGCTGGCCGCCCCCGTCCAGCCAGGCTCGCTGCAGGACGTCGAGCACGTGGTGATCTTCATGCAGGAGAACCGCGCCTTCGACCACTACTTCGGAACGCTCCAGGGCGTGCGCGGCTTCGGCGACAGGGCAGCCGTCAGAGGCGTCAACGGCCGCTCGATCTTCCACCAGCCCGACCCCACCAAGCCCGAGGGCTACACGCTGCCGTTCGCGATGAACGCCGCCCACACCAGGGCCTACCGGTCGGGCGCGCCCGCCTTCGGCTACGTCGACACCCTGCCCCTGTGGAACGAGGGGCTCGGCGACGGCTACGTGACCAGACGCGGCAGCGGCTGGCTCGGCCAGGGCTTCTACGAGCCCGCCGACATGCCGTTCTACAACGCGCTCGCCTCGCTGTTCACGATCTGCGACCAGTACCACGCCTCGGTGCAGTGCAACACCAACACCAACCGCGACCACTTCATGACGGGCACCAGCGGCGGCACGGTCCGCGACCTGCCCGTCACCAACAACAGCTACATCCCGGGCGGGTACGAGTGGACCACCTACGCCGAACGGCTGCAGGCCGCGGGCGTCAGCTGGAAGACCTACCAGGCCAAGGACAACTACGACGACAACGCCCTCGCCTGGTTCGCCCCCTTCCAGAAGGCCAAGCCGGGCGAGCCGCTCCATGACAGGGGCATGGCCAGGGTCGGAACCACTGGCGACGGTCACGCGATGGGCGACGCGCTGGTGCGGGCCTTCGCCGGGGACGTCGCCTCGGGCGCGCTGCCGCAGGTGTCGTGGATCGTCGCCCCCGAGGCGCTGTCGGAGCACGCCAGCTGGGCGCCGCCGGACGGCGAGCACCTGACCGCCAGGCTCATGAACGCGGTCGCCGAACATCCCGAGGTGTGGGCCAGGACCGTCTTCATCCTCAACTACGACGAGCACGGCGGCTTCTTCGACCACTGCCTGCCGCCGGTGCCGCCGCCGGGCGCGGGGAGGGGAGCCAGCACGGTCTCCACGGACGGCGAGCTGGTCATGCGCGTGGCCAAGGGGTCGAGCAGCTACTTCAGGGTCGTCAACCACGAGGGTCGTTACAAGGTCGACGGCGCGTGGTCCGACACGCTGCCCGACGGCGAGAGCGTGATCTCAGGCCCCCACACCATGGGCCTGGGCGTACGGGTGCCGATGATCGTGGTCTCGCCGTGGACCAGGGGCGGGGTGGTCGACTCGACCGTCTACGACCACACCTCGACGCTGCGCTTCCTCGAGCGGCGCTTCGGCGTCGCCGAACCCAACATCAGCCCGTGGCGCAGGGCCGTCACAGGCGACCTGATGTCGGTGTTCGACTTCTCGGGCCAGGACCCCGTGTGGCCGCGGGTCCCCGACACCTCGGGCAACAGGCAGAAGGTCGTCGACTCGGAGAAGCGGCCCTCGCCTTCCGTGCCCAGCCCCCAGGTCTTCCCCCGGCAGCAGCGGGGGACGAGGACGCAGCGGCCGCTGCCGTACCGACTGGCCGTGACGCCCGCCGTCGAGGAGGGGAGGGTCACGCTGACCTTCGCCAACTCGGGGACGCTCGCGGCGGTCTTCCACGTCTATCCCGAACCGGGCGTGCTGCCGCGCTTCTACACCGTCGAGCCCGGCAGGTCGCTGTCCGACGGCTGGGAGTTCGGCGAGAGCGGCTACGACCTGCGCGTCCACGGGCCCAACGGGTACCTGTGGCACTTCAGGGGCGGACGCTCGGAGGGCGTCGACGTCACCTTCGAAGGGCCACGGCGCATCGAGGTGCGCAACAGGGACAAGACGCGGCGCACCGTCCTCGTCGGAGACCTGGCGTACGGCGCGGGCGTGCGCGAGGAGCGCGTCCAGGGGCACGCCAAGCGCATATTCCGGCTGGAGGAGCCCGCCGAAGGCTGGTACGACCTCGCGGTCGGCGTCTCCGACGACCCCTTCTTCCTGCGTCGCCACGCAGGCAAGGTGCCCGGCGACGGCCAGGGCGTCACCGACCCCGCGATGGGGCTGCCCGACGCGCTGACCGCCGCGCTCAGGCTCGCGCCGGCGTCCACGACGATCGACGAGCCAGGCGTACGGCCGGGCAGGCCCACCACCGTGACGCTCACCCTGACGGCCGCCGAGGCCGTCTCGCAGGTCGAGGCGCGGTTGCGGGTGCCGGAGGGATGGACGGCGACTCCCTCGCAGGCCGTACCGGAGACGCTGGAAGCGGGCGCGAGCGCGCGGGCGACCTGGGAGGTCACCGCCCCCGCGACCCTGACGGACACCACACCCCTGCGCCTGCTGGCGGTGGTACGGGGACGCACACCTTCCAGGTACGTCCTGGCCGAGGGCGAGGTGGCGGCCCGCGTGTTCGCCTCGCCGACAGGCCACCTCCTCGGCGAGGACTTCGAGTCGCTGGAGCCCAGGCTCGGACCCTCGCTCGACAGGCCGGCCGCCGCCGGCCTGGTCGGCTGGACGGCCGCCGCACCCGAGGGCTGGAGCGTGGTGAACGCGCCGACCATGCCGCAGGGCACGCGCGACCTGCAGGGCTGGACGTTCATGACCAAGCGCATGTGGGCGACGGGCGGCCAGGAGCGCGCCGACTTCTCTCGCGGCCTCGGCGTCCTGGCCGTGGCAGACCCCGACGACTGGGACGACAAGGGATCCCCCTCGTCCAAGGGCAGGTTCGACTCCACGCTGGTCTCACCCCCTGTGCCGATCCCCTCAGGCGCGACGACCCTGCACCTCGGCTTCGAGTCGCACTACCGGCAGGAGAGCCCCCAGCAGGCCAGCGTCACGGCGGTCTTCAGCACGGGGGAGGAGCGGCGGCTGCTGCTGTACGGCAGCGCCGCCTCAGGCACCGACAACGCGGGCGCGGACGCCAAGAACCGCCTGGTGACGAAGGAGATCGCCGTTCCCGCGGGCGCCACCTCTGTCACCCTCAGGTTCCGCGTGTTCGACGCGGGCAACAACTGGTACTGGGCGATCGACAACGTCCGCCTGGACGTGAAGCCCATCCGCTGACCCCGGCGGGGGAGGCCCTGGGCGGCCTCCCCACCTCGGCCCTGGCTACGGGATGAAACCGCCGCGCGCGATTCCCAGCGCGACCCCGACGAACGAGGCCACGATCCCGACGATGTTGAGTGTCCGCTCGGCCGTCGTCGCCGAGACGTACTGCGAATAGAGGCCGCCGCCGAATCCCAGCGCCCCCACCCACGAGGCGACCACATGGCCCCCGGGGAAGAAGGTGGCCGCGAAGGCGACCAGACCGCACAGCAGCGTTCCGATGGACAGCAGGTTCTCGACCGGATGCGCGCGGCCGTCGCTGTTGAGCGTCAGCCTGAACCTCTCGCGCTCGGCGGGACGAAGCACATGTGGCATGGCTTACCACCCCCTCATCACGTAGAGGAGTTCCCATCCATGAGCGGCTGGTAACCTGTACAGGCTGCGTTGTGCTGGGTCAACCCCGCCGCCGGGTCGCCGAAAGGGGCGCTTCGGCGAAAACGTCAGCGTCCTCCTGTCACGGCAGAGTGTCGTGACCGCAAAAGTCCAGAGGAGGTTGGAGTCCATCATGCGTCGTTACGAAGTAATGGTGATCCTGGACCCTTCGCTCGATGAGCGCACTGTGGCGCCGTCCCTCGACCAGTTCCTCGCCGTCGTCCGCAATGACGGTGGCACCGTGGAGAAGGTCGACGTGTGGGGCCGCCGCCGGCTCGCCTACGACATCGAGAAGAAGTCGGAAGGCATCTACGCCGTCATCGACCTGTCCGCCGAGCCGGCCACGGTCAAGGAACTCGACCGCCAGATGAACCTCAACGAGGGCATCATGCGGACCAAGGTTCTCCGCCCGGACGTGCACTAGGCGGCTCGTTCTCCCGGCTTTCTGTCGGGGGCGCGCCGTAGTCTGAGCCGTAACCAAGAGTCGAGGAAGGGCCCCAGCCATGGCAGCAGGCGACACCGTCATCACCATCGTCGGCAATCTTGTCAACGATCCTGAGCTGCGCTTCACCCCCACGGGGCAAGCTGTGGCCCAGTTCCGCGTCGCGTCCACTCCGCGGTTCATGGACCGCCAGACCAACGAGTGGAAAGACGGCGAAAGCCTCTTCCTGACCTGCAACGTGTGGCGGCAGGCGGCCGAGAACGTCGCCGAGTCGCTGACGCGCGGCATGCGCGTCATCGTGCAGGGACGGCTCAAGCAGCGGTCTTACGAGACCAAGGAAGGCGAGAAGCGCACGGTCTATGAGGTCGAGGTCGACGAGATCGGCCCGTCCCTGCGCAACGCCACGGCCAAGGTCAACCGCACCACCCGTCAGGGCGGCGGCGGTGGCGGCGGCTTCGGCGGCGGCCCCGCCGACGACCCGTGGGCCTCTGCCTCGCCCGCCCCGCCCCAGGGCGGCGGCTTCGGCGGCGGTGGCGGCGGTGGCGGCGGTTACGGCGGCGGCAACCAGGGCGGCGGCTTCGGCGGCCAGCCCCAGGGCGGCGGCGGTTTCGGCGGCGGCGGCGGAGACTTCAGCGACGAGCCTCCCTTCTAGTCTGAAGGGCCCGTTCGCGGGCCCCTCACCGGTCAGGTCGCGAGGCCTGACCACCTGTCAACAAGCCCGAGTCCATTCCCGCTTCACGGCGGGGCTCTGAAAGGAGCACCACGATGGCTAAGCCGGCACTGCGCAAGCCCAAGAAGAAGGTTTGCCTGTTCTGCCACGACAAGATCTCCTACGTCGACTACAAGGACACGGCGCTGCTTCGGAAGTTCATCTCCGACCGCGGCAAGATCCGTGCGCGCCGGGTGACGGGCAACTGCACCCAGCACCAGCGCGACGTGGCGACCGCGATCAAGAACGCCCGTGAGGTGGCTCTGCTGCCCTACACGAGCACCGCGCGCTAAGGAGGACTTGCGACATGAAGCTCATCCTCACCACCGAGGTCTCCGGCCTCGGCGCCCCCGGCGACATCGTCGAGGTCAAGGACGGCTACGGCCGCAACTACCTCGTGCCCCGTGGCTACGCGATCCTCTGGACCCGTGGCGGCGAGAAGCAGATCGCTTCGATCAAGAAGGCGCGCGACGCCCGCGAGATCCGCGACCTGGGCACTGCCAAGGAAGTCGCCGGCCAGCTCGGCGCTCTGAAGGTGAAGCTGACCACGCGCGCCGGCGAGTCCGGCCGTCTGTTCGGCTCCATCACCACCGCTGACATCGCCGACGCGGTCAAGAAGGCCGGTGGCCCGGTCCTCGACCGTCGTCGCATCGAGATCGTCAACGCGATCAAGAGCGTCGGCTCCCACAAGGTCAGCGTCAAGCTGCACCCCGAGGTCTCCGCCAACGTCGACGTCGAAGTCGTCGCCGGCTGACGGTCCCCTTCGGGTCAGGCCCCCACGTCCCCAGGACGCGGGGGCCTTTCCCTTTTCCGCGCCTTCGCGCTCCCGGGGCTCGGCCTACTCGTTTCCGGGTCCCTTGTCTCTTTCGTTCGCGGGTTCCGTCGCGCCTGCGTCCCCCTCGGGTCGTCGCCTCGGTCCTGGTCCCATGGCTTCCGGGTCCGCTCGGCGCCCAGCTTTCTCACCTCCCGCCTGTCCGGGGGTTCTGTCTGGACGTGACGGTGTGGGTGGGCGGCGGGAAGGGTGTTCCGGGCATATGGGTCGGGGCTGTACCTCTATTTGAGGCGCGTACAATTTGCACGTTCATCTAGGTAAAACGTGGAGGCTCGCCCATGGTCCGCCCTTCGATGCTGCTCGCGCTTGGAGCGATGGCTATGGCCGCCGTGGCGTGTGCGCCCGCCGACAACACCGCGAGCACCGCCGCGCCCAGCGGGGCTCCCTCCACCGCCTGCACCAAGGACCAGCTCAAGCTCGTCACCCAGGGCAAGCTGACCATCGGCACCGACAAGCCCGCCTACGCGCCGTGGTTCAAGGACGAGGACCCCTCCAACGGCCAGGGCTTCGAGAGCGCGGTCGCCTTCGCCGTGGCGGGGGAGATGGGCTTCGACCGGGACGAGGTGCAGTGGTCGACGGTGAAGTTCGACTCCGCCTACGCGCCGGGCCCCAAGCAGTTCGACTTCGACATCAACCAGGTCTCCATCACCCCGGCCCGCGCCAAGGCGGTGGACTTCAGCAAGGGCTACTACACGGTCAAGCAGGCCGTGGTGGCGGTCGAGGGGTCGAAGTTCGCCGGAGCCACCGACCTGGCCTCGCTGAAGGAGGCGAAGATCGGTGTCCAGGTGGGCACGACCTCGCTGACCGCGGTGAAGGAGGTCGTCAAGCCGTCGGTCGAGCCGAACGTCTACAACGAGCAGATCGACGCGGTCAACGCGCTGAAGAACAAGCAGGTCGACGCCGTCGTGGTGGACCTGCCGACGGCGTTCTACGTGACGGCCGCCCAGGTGGAGAACTCCAAGATCGTCGGTCAGTTCGCCGCCACGTCCGGAACCCCCGAGGAGTTCGGGCTGGTCATGGGCAAGGGCAGCGCGCTCAAGCCGTGTGTCGACAAGGCCGTCGAGACGCTGAAGTCCAAGGGTGAGCTGGCGAAGATCGAGCAGCAGTGGCTCGGTTCCGCCGCAGGCGCTCCCGAGCTCAAGTAACGGCCGCCGCTCCCGATCGTGCCGCGGCGAGTCGCGGCACGGTCGGCAGGCCGGGACCCGTCGGTGGAACCGACGGGTCCGGCCATGCACGGCATGGACACCGAAGGTGAAGTAGGCCGATGACGAGCCAAACCGCGACCGAGTGGGTCAAGAGTGATCGGCAGGTCGAGCGGGAGCGGGTCCGCAGGACGCGGGCCCGCCGTTCGGCGTCCGTCGCGACGGTCTCGACGATCGTCTTCCTCATCCTTCTCGTCTGGGGTGTGACGAACTCTCCCGGCTGGGCCAGCGTCAAGGAGACGTTCTTCAACTGGGACGAGTTCGTCGGCGCGCTGCCCGACGTGCTCAGCGGATTCCTGCTCAACGTCAAGATTTTCCTGATCGCCGAGCCGCTGATCCTGATCGTCGGCCTGCTCGTGGCGCTGGCGCGCGGGCTCAAGGCGCCGATCTTCTTTCCGCTGCGGGCGCTGGCCACGGCGTACACCGACATCTTCCGTGGCGTGCCGACGATCCTGGTGATCTACCTGATCGGGTTCGGGCTGCCCGCGCTGCAGCTGCAGGGTGTGCCGAGCGACCTGGCGACGCTGGGGATCATCGCGCTGACCCTGTCGTACGGCGCGTACGTCGCCGAGGTGATCAGGTCGGGCATCGACTCGGTCCACCCGAGCCAGGTGGCGGCGGCCAGGTCGCTGGGGTTGAGCCACGGGAAGACCATGAGGTTCGTGGTGCTTCCTCAGGCGCTGCGCAGGGTGGTGCCGCCGCTGCTGAACGACTTCGTCTCTCTGCAGAAGGACACCGCGCTGGTCGCCACGATCGGGCCGCTCGAGGCGCTGAGGCAGGCGCAGATCCACGCGGCCTCCAGCTTCAACTACACGCCCTACCTGGTGGCGGCGTTGCTGTTCATCCTGCTGACGATCCCGCTGGCGCGTTTCACCGACTATCTGGCGGCCAGGTCGCAGAGACGGCGCGGGCAGTGATGGCGGCCGCGACGGGCGAAGGTGTCGACCTGGCCGTACGGCGCCGCCCGCCGGTGCGCCGTAGCGGCGGTCAGCCGGGGGCGCACGAAGAGCGTCCCCTGGACGGGCGGTCGGCGGTGACCGCGCAGGCGCGTGGGACGGCTTGCCGTACGGCACTGAAGAGAGCAGGTGTGGCGTGAGCGTGCTGACCGTCGACGGGGTCTGGAAGAACTACCACGGCCACCACGTGCTGCGGGGGATCGACCTCGAGGTCGACACCCACGAGGTCGTCTGTCTCATCGGCGCCTCGGGGTCGGGCAAGTCCACCCTGCTGCGGTGCGTGAACCTGCTGGAGACCGTGGACGACGGCGCGATCCTCCTGGACGGCAAGGAGATCACCGATCCCGGCGTCGACGTGGACGACGTGCGCAAACGGATGGGCATCGTCTTCCAGGCGTTCAACCTCTTCCCGCACATGAGCGTGCTGGACAACATCACCCTCGCCCCTCGACAGGTGCACAAGGTGGCCAGGGGTGAGGCGGAGGAGCAGGCCAGGGAGCTGCTGGGGCGGTTCGGGCTGGCGGAGAAGGCGGGGGCCTACCCCGACCAGCTGTCGGGCGGGCAGCAGCAGCGGGTGGCCATCATCAGGGCGCTGGCGATGCAGCCCAGGCTGATGCTGCTGGACGAGGTCACCTCGGCGCTGGACCCCGCGCTGGTCACCGAGGTGCTGGGGATCATCAGGGAGCTCAAGCAGTCGGGGATGACGATGATCCTCACCACGCACGAGATGGGCTTCTGCCGCGACATCGCCGACACGGTGTGCTTCCTCGACGGCGGCGTGCTGCTGGAGCGCGGCACCCCCGAGCAGATCTTCTCCGACCCTCAGCACCCGAGGACGCGCGACTTCCTGCGCAGCGTGATCGAGGCGGGAAGGCTCTGACCACGCCTCAGCGGCGGTGCCGGCCGCCACGGGCCAGGTCCGCGGCGAACGGGCTGCGCCGCCTGCCGTACGCGAGGTAGACCAGCAGCCCCACCGCCATCCACGCGGTGAACCACACCCAGGTCTGCACCCGCAGGTTGATCATGAGCCACAGCGTGGCCAGCACCGACAGCGCGGGGATCAGCGGTGACAGGGGCACCGTGAACTCCCTGGGCGCGGACGGCATCGTGCGGCGCGCCACGACCACGCCGACCGACACCATGAGGAACGCGAACAGCGTGCCGATCACGACCAGCTGCTCCAGCATGAGCACGGGCGCCAGCTGGGCCAGCAGGATCGCGACCGTCCCGATCACCAGCGTCACTCTGGAGGGGGTGTGGTAGCGGCGGCTGAGCCTGCCGAGCCCGCGGGGCAGCAGGCCGTCGCGGGCCATGGCGTACACGATTCGCGTCTGTCCTGCGATCAGCACCAGGATCACGGTCGTCAGGCCGAGGACCGCGCCGACGTTGATGACGTGCACCATCACGTGCTCGCCGAGCGTCTCGAAGGCCGCCGTCAGCGGCGCCTGCTGTGCGATCCGCGTGTACGGCACCATGCCCACCATCACCACGGCCGTGGCGATGTAGAGCACCGTGGCGATCGCCAGACTCCTGATCATTCCCTGCGGTACGGCACGCGGCGCCTCGACCGTCTCCTCCGAAGCCGTGGCGACGAGGTCGAACCCGACGTACGCGAAGGCGATGGCCGGAGCCGCCGCGAACACGCCGAACCACCCGAAGCTCCCCGTGGGCCCCAGGAACAGCCCGAGCACGGTGTCGGCCGGCCCCGAGGACGGCTGGGCGGGCGCGATGAACCCGCCGAGGTTGGCGGCGTCGAAGTGTGTCGCGCCGACCACGATCACCGCCCCGATGGCCAGCAGCTTGGCCACGACGATCACCCAGAGAGCCCGCAGTCCGATGCGCGCGCTGAGCGCCACCGTGGCCGTCAGCGTGGCCAGCACGAAGGCCGCCAGCGCCCCCTGCGGGATCGCCTGACCGAAGCCGAGGTCGGCGAGGGTCCGGGTGGCGTAGAGGGCCCATACGCGTGCCACGACCGCCGCCGCCAGCTGCGTCTCCAGGATCAGCGCCCAGCCGACGACCCACGCCCACACCTCGCCGAAGATGACGTAGGCGAAGGTGTAGGCGCTGCCCGAGGCGGGGATCGCGGAGGCCAGCTCGGCGTAGCACAGGGCCGCCAGCATGCACGCGATTCCCGCGATCATGAAGGAGAGGATCACGCCGGGGCCCGCGGTGGTGGCGGCCTGCCGTCCCGCCATGCTGAAGATGCCCGCGCCGATCATCACGCCGAGGCCGAGCACGACCAGATCGGCAGGCCGGTAGAGCCGGTGGAGGCTGTGCCTGGCACCGGTACGGAGGCCGATCGCGTCGGCGAGGGGAAGGCGGCGCACGTCGAGGGCCCAATCCCTAGGAAGGCTCCACCGTGCACGTCGTGGACCGTGCCAGACAAGCACGGACCGGTTGACGACTGGTCACCCTCCGGTAACTAGCCACCGGGTGCCGTACGCCCTGAACCCGAGCGTGAGCAGCCTGGCGATCATCCACACGCCGAGCGCCAGCCACAGGACCACGAGACCGTCGGCCACGAGAGCGACCGGCAGGTAGGCGACGGTGGTCCACACCCCCGCCCACGCGAGGTAGCGCTGGTCGCCGGCGCCGATCAGCACGCCGTCGAGCACGAAGACGACGCCGGAGATCGGCTGGAAGAGCGCGACCACCCACAGCACGTCGAGCAGTTCGCCCGTCACGTGGGGATCGGCGTCGAAGACGCCGGGGAAGAAGGGGCGTCCCGCCACGACCAGCACCCCGAGCACGACACCCGACCACACGCCCCACCAGACCATGCGCCTGGTGGCCTCCCTGGTGCCGTCGGCGTCGCCCGCTCCGAGCGAGCGTCCCGTGATGGCCTGCCCCGCGATCGCGATGGCGTCGAGGCCGAGGGCGAGCAGGGTCCACAGCTGGGTGGCGATGGCGTGGGCGGCCAGTTCGGCGGTGCCCATCCTGGTCGCCACGGCGGTCGCGACGAGCAGCACGATGCGCAGGCAGACGGTCCTGATCAGGAGGGCGACGCTGGCCGTGCCCGCCTGTCCGATGCCGGCGAGGTCGGGCGTGAGCGGCACCCCCGCCTGCCGCGCGCCCCCGACGACCACCCACAGGTAGACGGCCGCGCCGAGGGTCTGCGCCAGGACGGTGCCCCAGGCCGAGCCCGCGATGCCCCAGTGCAGGCCCAGCACGAACCAGGCGTTGAGCAGCGCGTTCAGCGCGAAGGAACCGACCGCCACCACGAGCGGGGTCCTGGTGTCCTGCATGCCGCGCAGCACGCCGGTGCCGGCCAGCACGACGAGCATGCCCGGCGTGCCCAGCAGGCTGATGCGCAGGTAGGTGACGGCGTCGGCGGACTGCGCCGCGGTCGCGCCGAACAGGTCCACGATCGCCGGGGACAGCGGCCAGCCCACCACGATCAGCGCGATGCCGATCCCGAACGCCAGCCAGAGGCCGTCGACGCCGCTGCGCATCGCCCGTTCGGGGTGTCCTGCGCCGATCTGCCTGGCCACCGAGGCGGTGGTGCCGTAGGCGAGGAACACGCAGAGGTAGACCAACGTGGACAGGACGGTCCCCGCCACGCCGAGCGCGCCCACCGCCGAGGTGCCGAGCCCGTGGCCCACGATCGCGTAGTCGGCGATCAGGAAGAGCGGCTCGGCGACCAGCGCGCCGAGCGCCGGGAGCGCCAGTCGGAGAATCTCCCTGTCCCGACTAGTAATGAGCATTTAGCCATTATGCCCCTTACCTCCCGGTCCTTCGGCCTGTTGCACCAACTTTCTTTCCTCCACAGCTGGTGGACAATATCTCCGCAGGTCAGAGCGTGTTTCCACAGCAAGCTGCCGAGTTATCCCCAGGCTCGTCCACAGCACTCGCGCACCATCCACCGGTTCCTGCACAGCTTGCCCCCAGGGTTGTCCACAGGCTGCGTTGCCGTACCGTCTAACGACGGGCGAAACTGTCAGCCCGGTCGACTACAAGTGGGGGTGGTGCGACCGCCTGCTAGGTGTGTTCGAGGGGGCGCGGTAACCGATGGAAGACGAAGAGCCGGGCGGCGGCGGCCCAGGATTCGAGCGCACCCCACCCAGCAACATCGAGGCGGAGCAGTCCGTTCTCGGCGGCATGCTGCTGTCGAAGGACGCCATCGCCGACGTCGTCGAACTCATCCGATCCGACGACTTCTACCGCCCAGCCCACCAGATGATCTACGAGGTCATCACCGACCTGTACGGCAGGGGCGAACCCGCCGACGCCGTCACCGTCTTCGACGAGCTGCAGAAGCGCGGCGAGATGGCCAGGGTCGGTGGCGCGGCCTACCTCCACACCCTCACGGCCGTCGTCCCCACCGCGGCCAACGCCGGCTACTACGCCAAGATCGTCCGTGAGCAGGCCATCCTCCGCCGCCTCATCGAGGCCGGCACCCGCATCGTCTCCTTCGGCTACGGCGGGCAGAACGAAGAGGTCGACGACCTGGTCGACCGCGCCCAGGCCGAGATCTACAAGGTCACCGAGCGCCGCACCTCCGAGGACTACGCGCCGCTGTCCGACATCATGCCCGGCGCCCTCGACGAGCTGGAGGCGATCGGCTCCCGCGGCGGCCAGATGGTCGGCGTCCCCACCGGCTTCCAGGACCTCGACTCCCTCACCAACGGCCTCCACCCCGGCCAGATGATCGTGGTGGCCGCGCGCCCGGCGATCGGCAAGGCGCTGGCCCTCGACACCCCGCTGCCGACGCCGTCCGGATGGACCACCATGGGGCAGGTCAGTGTGGGTGACTACCTCATCGGCGCGGACGGCAAGCCGACCATGGTCGTCGCCGCCACCGACGTCATGACGGACAGGCCGTGCTACGAGGTGGAGTTCAGCGACGGCTCGGTCATCGTGGCCGACGGCCGGCACCAGTGGCGGACCAGCACCAGGGCCGGCCGCCGTCCCAAGCCCATGCGCGCTCTCTACTGGCACGAGGACTCCATCCGGAGAGTGAGAGCCGCACACGAGGGCGCCGCGCAGCAGCCTGAGCGACCCCTCACCCATCGAGAGGCCCTGGCGCTCGTCGGCGAGGAGTTCCGCCCCGTCCTCCACACGGTGCAGGGGCAGGTCGGCGCGGCCGGAGCCGTCGGCCGGGCACCCACCTACCCGTCCGAACGGTTGCTCGCCGCCCTGCACAGCCGGATCACCAGGCCGAAGAACGCCGCCACCACAGCGACGCACGCCACCGTGCACACCACTGAGGAGATCGCCGCCACGCTGCGCTGCGCCTCGGCTGATCGGCGGCCGAACCACGCTGTCGAGGTGGCGGCGGCCTTCCAGTTGGAGGAGCAGGACCTGCCGCTGTCGCCGTACGCGCTCGGGATCTGGCTGGGTGACGGTCACAGCTCCGGAGCGAGGTTCACGACCGCGGATCCGGAGATCGTCTCCCATCTTGAATCCGAGGGGTTGCGCATCGTTCCCTCCGCTTCGGCTCCGATGCAGTTCCACATGGCGCTGCCGAAGCCCGAGCCGCTTCCCCACCGCGACTGCGCGGTGTGCGGTGCAGCCTTCGTGCCGCGAACCGCGCAGGTCCGCACCTGCGGTCGGCGCTGCGGAGGCAAGGCACCAGGGATCTCCGCCCCCGTGCCGTCACCCACCTGTCCTGACTGCGGCAGGCCCTCCTCGGGTCTGCGACGGTGCCAGGCGTGCCACCGTGACCACGGGACCGTCCAGGGCATCCTGCGGTCCCTGGGGGTCCTGAACGCCAAGCACGTCCCCTCGCGCTATCTGAGGGCTTCGGAGCGCCAACGGCGAGACCTCCTCGCCGGGCTGCTCGACTCCGATGGAACGATCAACAAGCAGGGTCAGATCCAGTTCGCCGTCACCGATCGACGGCTCGCTGAGGACGTGCTGGAGCTTGTCCTGAGCCTGGGATACAAGGCGGCCATGCGGACGAAGGCCGTTCGCGGAAGGACACCGGACTCCGCTGTCTGCTACATGATCAACTTTACGACGGCCGACAGGGTCTTCCGGCTCTCACGCAAGGCGGCCAGGCTGGTCGGCACCGCTCACCCGTCCACCCGGGTCCGCTACATCGTCGATGTCAGACCCATCCCCTCGGTGCCAGTCCGCTGTGTCGAAGTGGACAACGGCGATCACATGTACCTTGCCGGCAGGGCTTGCATCCCCACGCACAACAGCACCCTCGGATTGGATTTTGCGAGGTCGGCGGCCATCAAGCATGGGATGACCACGGTCATCTTCTCGCTGGAGATGTCGCGTAACGAGATCACCATGCGTCTGCTGTCGGCCGAGGCGCGCGTGGCGCTGCATTCGATGCGTTCGGGCCTGATGAACGACGACGACTGGACCCGCCTCGCGCGCAGGATGAGTGAGGTGGCCGAGGCGCCGCTGTTCATCGACGACTCGCCCAACATGTCGATGATGGAGATCCGCGCCAAGTGCCGTCGCCTGAAGCAGCGCAACGACCTGCGGTTCGTGGTCATCGACTACCTCCAGCTGATGAGCTCGCCGAAGAAGACAGAGTCCAGGCAGAACGAGGTCTCGGAGATCTCGCGTTCGATCAAGCTGCTCGCCAAGGAGCTCGAGGTCCCTGTCATCGCGATCTCCCAGCTCAACCGAGGCCCCGAGCAGCGCACCGACAAGCGGCCTGCGGTCAGCGACCTGCGCGAGTCGGGCTCGATCGAGCAGGACGCCGACATGGTCATCCTGCTCCACCGCGAGGACGCCTACGAGCGCGAGTCGCCCAGGGCGGGTGAGGCCGACCTGATCGTGGCCAAGCACCGTAACGGTCCCACCGCGACCGTGACCGTGGCCTTCCAGGGCCACTACAGCCGCTTCGTGGACATGGCCCAGCACTAGGAAGGCCGAGCGCGCCGGGAGGAAGGGCGCGGCGCGTCGGCCGACACGGTCCTGCCCGGACCCTGGTGCCGGCTACCTCGATCGGACGGTCGTCGTCACCCCGCACCGCGAGAGAACCAAGCAGCGGCGCGCGCACCCGGCGGTCCTGCCGGGCCCGGCCGTCCAGGGTCATCGCGAGCGGTTCCGGCTAGATTGTGGACGTTGGCTGGCTTCTTCCTGGGTGGTGCCTTGGCAGACGAGATCCGTGGTGTGCTGTTCGACATCGACGACACCCTCTTCGACTACACCAGCTCGGAGCGGACCGGTCTGCTCGGGCATCTGGCGGCCGAGGGCCTGCTGGAGAGCTTCCCCTCGCCCGAGGAGGCGGTGGCGCTCTGGCGGGGGATCATGGAGGAGGAGTACACCAGGTTCCTGCGGGGCGAGCTGTCCTTCGAGGAGCAGCGGATGGTCAGGGTCAGGCGCTTCCTCGGGAGGGCGATCCCCGACCAGGAGGCGTGGTTCGGGCGCTACTCGGCCCTGGTGACCCAGGCGTGGGCGGCATTCCCCGACGCCGCTCCCGTGCTGGAGGCGCTCGCGCCGCACTTCAAGCTGGGCGTGGTGTCCAACTCCTCGCTGCAGCACCAGCGCACCAAGCTGACCACGCTCGGCCTGCTCGACCACTTCGGCGAGGCGATCGTGTGCTCCCACGAGTACGGCAGGGCCAAGCCGCACCCCGAGATCTTCCTGGCCGGCTGCGAGCTGCTGGGCCTGCCGCCCGGTCAGGTCGCCTACGTGGGGGACAAGTACGACGTCGACGCGCTCGGCGCCCGTGCCGCGGGGTTGCGCGCGTTCTGGCTCGACAGGGCAGGTGGCTCCGCCGTCCAGGAGGAGGGGGTGACGGTCATCGGCTCCCTCGAGGAGTTGGTGGCGGCGCTCAGCCCTGGTAGATCCACTGGCGGTAGGGCGGGATGAGCTCCTCGAAGACGGCGATGACCTCGGCGGCGGCCTGGGCCAGCTCCTCGGGACCCGGGGGCGTCGCGGGCTCGAGCGCGTGCCTGACGACGAAGGCCAGCGCGTCGGCCTTGGCCCGCACGTCCAGCTCGGCGGCCTGCGGATCGAGGGCGTCGACGAGGTAGAAGCCGCTGTTGAGCGCGCTCATCGCGTAGGTGAGGTGGGGCACGTCGTCGCGGAGCAGGCCGTGGCCGACCAGCAGCTCGAACATCCGCTTGGTGGCCAGCAGCTCCTGGCTGCGCAGCGGCCTGTCGGCCAGCAGGCCCTGCAGCGCCCTGGTGTCGCCGGTGACCAGCGTCTGCAGCACCGGCCTGCCGTGGACGTCCACGAAGGAGAACGACAGCAGGCGGTGGGGCAGCACGGTCGCGGGGTCGCGGCGCAGTTCGGCCATGAGGCTCTCGAGGTAGGCGATGGCCTCCCGCAGCAGCAGCGCGTCGAAGAGCTGCTGCTTGGTCCGCCAGTGCAGGTAGACGGTGCCCTTGCCGATGCCGGCGCGCTGGGCGATGTCCTCGATCGTCACCTTGCGGTAGCCGAGCCGCACCAGGAGCGCGGCGGCGGCGTCAAGGATGCGGTCGGCGCGCTCCACAGGCCCTCCTCGTGACCGATCTGGTCGATCAGTCACATTACCCGGAAGGCGAAGTGGGTGGCCTGGGCCCGCCTCGCGCGAGCGCGTCGTGTGACGCAGCAGACAGCGTGGTCAGGAATCCCCGCTGATCATCCCAGCGCTACACGCGATAGGTAAAGCGAAGGGAATCGGGACCATGACGTACCTCATCGCCTACGACGGCTCAGCCGACTCGCGCCACGCGATCGAGTTCGCCGCCAAGCATCTCGCCGCGGAGCCCACCGTGATCGTCACGGTATGGGAGCCGCTGCTCGTGCAGCTCGCCAGGCACGGCGCCGCGGCCGCCGCGGCGATCGTGAACGAGGAGCCCGAGGAGTACAGGGCCCAGGCGGAGGCGAACGCCAAAGAGGGCGCGGAGCTGGCGCTCGCCTCGGGTCTCACCGACGTCGGCTACCGCGCGGTCGCCGACAGGAGCTCGATCTGGCAGGCGATCGTCGACCTCGCGGACGAGCTCGACGCCTCGCTGGTCATCACCGGCTCACGCGGTCTCGCGGGCGTGCGCTCGGTGCTGCTCGGCAGCGTCAGCAATCACGTGCTGCACCACGCGCGCCGTCCGACACTGATCGTTCCTCCTGGCGAGTGACACACGAGGGGGGCCGCAGGTGGGTGTCGATGCGCCTGGCCCCCGGCCCCTCCTCGCCGAGCTGGTCACGCGGGTTGGCCAGCACGCACCTGTCGAGCGACAGGCAGCCGCAGCCGATGCAGTCGGTGAGGTCGTCGCGCAGCCGTAGCAACTGCTCGATGCGGTCGTCCAGCTCCGTGCGCCACGTGGCGGAGAGGCGCGCCCAGTCGGCGCGGGTCGGGGTGCGGCCCTCCGGCAGCTCGGCCAGGGCGTCCTTGATGGTCTTCAACGGGATGCCGATGCGCTGGGCCAGCCGGACGAAGGCCACCCTGCGGAGAGTGTCGCGGCTGTAGCGGCGCTGGTTACCGGTGGTGCGGCGGCTGGTGATCAGGCCCTTGGCCTCGTAGAAGTGCAGCGCCGAGACCGCGACGCCGCTGCGCTCGGACAGCTGCCCCACGGTCAGCTCCTTCGCGTTCCACGGTGCCGTCATGGCGTCACCGGGCGGAAGTGCGTCACCAGTGTGCCCGCGTCGGCGTCGAAGAGGTGCAGGGCGAAGGCGGGCGGCAGGTCGTAGTCGACGATCACGGTCGCGCCGCTCTCCGTCGGGGTCACCAGCGTGGAGACGACGCCCGGCGCCACGATCAGCGGTCGTCCCGCGAAGGTGGTGGCGACGGCGGTGTGGGCGTGGCCCACGAAGACGGCGACGACCTGCGGATGCCGGTCGAGCAGCGCGGCCAGCCGTTCGGGCTCCTGGAGGCGGATCTCGTCGACGTACGGCACGCCCAGCGGCACGGCGGGGTGGTGCATGCCGACGAAGGCGGGCACCTCGGGCCGCTCCGACAGCACCTCGTCCAGCCAGGCGATGGTCTCGTCGGACAGGCGGCCGTCGTCCCTGCCGGGGATGCTGGAGTCGGCCAGCGCGATCGTCGCGCCATCGAGCCGCAGCACCTGGTTGGCCGGGCCGATGATCTTCTCGAACTCGGGGACCCTGTCGTGGTTGCCCGGGCAGATGATCAGGGGGATGGGCGAGCGCAGCAGGTCGCGCGCCGTTTCGTACTCCTCGACGAGCGCGTGGTCGGCGATGTCGCCGGTGACCAGGATGGCGTCCAGCTGCCCTGGAAAGGAGAGGAGGTGGCGCATGACCAGGCGGGTGCGTTCGACGCTCTGGTCGGAGCCACCGATGTGGGTGTCACTGATGTGCGCGTATACCTGCATCTTTCCAAGCTTAAAGGTACGGCTAGCATCGGCACGTGGACACGATCAGAGCCGAGTTCGAACTCCTCGACGAGCGCTTCTCCGGTATCGGCGGCGACGAGCGGATAGAGATCCTCTACACGGGAACGCGCTGGGCGGAGGGCCCGTGCTACTTCCCCGCCGGCCGCTATCTCGTCTGGAGCGACATCCCCAATGACAGGATGCTGCGCTGGGACGAGCTGACGGGGAACGTCGGCCCCTTCCGCCGGCCGTCCGGCTACGTCAACGGCAACACCCGCGACGCCCAGGGCCGCCTCATCTCCTGCGAGCAGGGCAACCGCAGGGTCACCCGCACCGAGCACGACGGCTCGATCACCGTGATCGCCGACCGCTGGGAGGGCAGGCGGCTCAACAGCCCCAACGACGCGGTCGTGAAGTCGGACGGGTCGATCTGGTTCACCGACCCGCCGTACGGCATCACTACCGACTACGAGGGGCAGCGGGCCGAGCAGGAGATCGACGGCTGCCATGTCTACCGCGCCGATCCCGTCACGGGCGAGGTCCGCAAGGTGACCGACGACTTCGAGCGCCCCAACGGCCTGGCCTTCTCCGCCGACGAGAGCCTGCTGTACGTCGTCGACACCCGCCGCAAGCACCTGCGCGCCTTCGACGTGCACGCCGACGGCACGCTGTCGGGAGGCAAGGTGCTGGCGGAGGGAACCTCCGACGGCATCAGGCTCGACGATGCGGGCCGCATCTGGGCCGCGGGCGATGGCGGCGTGCTCTGCTTCGACCCCGACGGCACGCTCATCGGCAGGCTGCCGATCCCCGAGAAGGTCGCGAACCTGACCTTCGGAGGGCTCAAGGGCAACTGGCTGTTCATCGCCGCCTCCACCTCGCTCTACGCGCTGATGACCAACGTGCGGGGCCTCACTCCCAGCGGAACACCCTGACGGCGAGCCCGCCGAAGACCACCAGCCCGGCCGCGAGCACCAGCAGGTGCGGCAGCTGCGGCGCCTGGCCCGCCCAGGTGGCGCTCAGCGCCTGGGCGAAGGGTCCGGCCACCGAGTAGTCGCCGATCACGCGGACGACCTCCGGCAGATACTCCCTCGGCACCCACATCCCCGCCACGAACATCAGCGGGAACATCGCCGCGGACCCGATGATCGGCGCGCTCTTGCCGTTGGGCGCCACGGCGGCGATCACCAGCCCCATCGCCATGAGCGCCGCCGAGCCGAGCAGGAACACCAGCACGAAGCCCGCCACGTTGCGCGGGAGGCCGGGCCCGAAGGCGACCAGCAACGTCGTGGCCACGATCCCGACCACCAGGTTGATCACGAGCTGGACGGTCAGCATGCGCAGCGGCGAGACCGGCGTGGTGGACATCCTGCGCAGCACGCCCTGCTCCCTGTAGGCGGCCAGCACGCCGGGCAGCACACTGAACGACAGCGTCAGCGCCGACAGCATGACCATCAGGGCGGGGAAAGCCGGCCCTGCCACCTTGCCGAGGAACTGCAGCAGCAACAGCGGCAGCCCGATCGCGAACAGCAGGTACCACCCGTCGCGCAGGTGGAGCTTGGCCTCGACGAGCAGAAGCTTGCTCATGACAGCTTCCTTCCTGTCAGTGCGAGGAAGACGTCCTCGAGCGTCGCCTGCTCGATGCGCAGGTCAGTGGGGACGATCTGGTGCTCGGCCAGCGCCAGCGTGACCGCGGGCGCCAGGTTGCCCCTGCCGGTGACCGTGAGCTGCTCGCCGTTCCGACGCACCCCTGTCACCTCGGGTACGGCGAGCAGCATCGCGTCCTCGACCGGAGCCGAGGGCCTGAACCTGACCCGCTGCGACTCCTCCACCTGGCCGATCAGCGCGCTGGGCGCGTCCATGGCGACGACCCGGCCCGAGGAGATCAGCGCGACCCTGTCGCACAGCCGCTCCGCCTCCTCCATGAAGTGGGTGACCAGCACGATCGTGACCCCGTCCGCGCGGATCTGCTCGATCAGGTCCCAGGTGTCCCTGCGGGCCTGCGGGTCGAGGCCGGTCGTCAGCTCGTCGAGGATGGCCACGCGCGGCTTGCCGACAAGGGCGAGCGCGACCGACAGCCGCTGCTTCTGGCCGCCCGAGAGGCTGGTGAAGCGGGTGTCGCGCTTGTCGGCCAGGCCCACCCGCTCCATCAGCGCACGCCAGTCGGCGGGGTCGCGGTAGAAGGAGGCGAACAGGTCCAGCGCCTCCCACACCTTGATCTTCTCGGGCAGCTGGGCGCTCTGAAGCTGGACACCGAGCAGGTGCTTGGCCTCCAGCGGCGTCCTGCCGCCGACGGTGATCGTGCCGCTCGTGGGGGTGCGCAGCCCCGCGACGCACTCCACCGTGGTCGTCTTGCCGGCTCCGTTGGGGCCCAGGACGCCGAAGATCTCGCCCTCGTCGACGGCGAACGAGACATCGTCCACCGCCACCTGGTCGCGATAGCGCTTGTGGAGGTTCATGACCTCTATGACCTTCATGGCCATCACGGTAGGAAGCCGCTGATCAGCGGATAAGACGGCTAGATGCCCGACAATGGTGTACCTAGGTGCAGTACCCGAGGGCGGCGACATCGCTCAGACTGGAGGGCATGCTGCGCAGAAGCCTCTGGTTGCTCGCGCTCGTGGTCGTCGAGGTGCCGCTGGTGCTGCTGTCGGCCCTCGTGCTGCTGGGCTCCTTCACCGTGGGACTGGTCCCGTTCTTCCCGCCCTGCGTGGCGCTGGTCAGGCGCGTGACGCGGCGGACGAGAAAGCTGATGGGCATCGCCGCGCCCTACCATCCTCAGCCGCCGCCTCCGGTGCCGCAGGCCGACGGCTGGTACCGCTCGGATCGCACGCTCTACAAGACGCCCAGGATCCCCGCGTGGAACGACAGGTGGAAGTGGCTGTTCGGCGACCCCTCGACCTGGCGCGACTTTCTGTGGCTGCTGCTCGACCCGGTGGTGAAGCTGGTGCTGGCCGTACCGCTGCTGGTACTGCCAGGGCACACGCAGCGGGTCTACGGGTACTGGGCGGCGTTGCTGCTCGGGCCGACGGCCAAGAGCGAGCTCACGGGGCAGGTGCGCAAACTGTCGGAGTCGCGCACGCTGACCGTGGACTCCCAGGCGGCCGAGATGCGCAGGATCGAGCGCGACCTGCACGACGGCGTGCAGGCCAGGCTGGTCGCGCTCGGCATGACGCTCGGCGCGGTCGAGGAGCTGGTCAGAACCGACCCAGCGGCGGCTGTGGCGCTGCTGGCCAAGGCGCGTGAGGCCTCCGCGGAGACGCTGGTCGAGCTGCGCGGTGTCGTGCGTGGCATCCACCCGCCCGTGCTGGCCGAGCGCGGGCTCGGCGACGCGGTGAAGGCGCTGGCACTGGACAGCCCGCTGCGCACCGACGTCGAGGTGGATCTGCCTGTCAGGCTGCAGACGCCCGTCGAGACCGCGCTGTACTTCGCCATCAGCGAGTTACTGTCCAACGCCGCGAAGCACTCGGGCGCCGACAACGTCATCGTCGACATCAGCCACACCGAGCGCGACGTGGCCGTGATGGTCTGGGACGACGGCGGGGGCGGCGCCGACCCCTCGCGCGGCAGCGGGCTGGACGGCATCGAGCGCAGGCTCGCCGCCTTCGACGGCGTGCTCGCCCTGTCCAGCCCGCAGGGCGGTCCCACGACCGTGGCGATGTCGGTGCCGAAGGTGCTGCCCGAGGAGTACGGCAAGAAGAAGAACCCGATGCCCAGGTGGCAGGCGGCCGTCGTGGTGTTCTGCTGGTCGCTCTCCTGGCTTCCGCTCTTTCCCCAGGGGCTGGTCGCGGGGGTGTTCAAGACGATCGGGTTCGAGCACAGGAGCTGGTTCCTCGCCCTGTACCTTCCTGACTTCTGGCAGTGGCCGGCCATCGTCGGAATGGTGTCGCTCGGCATGCTGATGTACGGCGTGGCCCTGTACCTGCCGATGCGGCATTCGCGTGAACGCTGGATCGCCGAGGCCTCCCCCCGCCGCCCCTGGTTCAGCCGATGCTGAACCGCGTGCTGATCGCCGAAGATCTCTACCTGCTCAGGGAAGGACTGGTCCATCTGCTCCAGGCCCACGGCTTCACGGTCGTGGCCGCCGTCGACGACGGACCCTCGCTGGAACGGGCCCTGATCGAGCTGCGCCCCGACGTCTCGGTGGTGGACGTACGGCTGCCGCCCACCTTCACCGACGAGGGGCTGCAGGCCGCGCTGTCGGCGAGGAAGCAGATTCCCGGGCTGCCGATCCTGGTGCTGTCGCAGCACGTGGAGCAGCTCTACGCCAGGGAGCTGCTGGCCGACGGCTCGGGCGCGGTGGGCTACCTGCTCAAGGACAGGGTCTTCAACGCCTCGCAGTTCGTCGACGCGGTGCGCAGGGTCGCCGAGGGCGGCACCGCCATGGATCCCGAGGTCATCGCCAAGCTGCTGGCCAGCAACGCCAGGCACGAGCCGCTCGGCAGGCTGACGCCGCGCGAGCGCGAGGTGCTGGGCGCGATGGCCGAGGGCAGGTCGAACGCGGCCATCGCCCAGCGCCTCCACCTGAGCGAGAGCGCCGTGGCCAAGCACACGGCCGCCATCTTCACCAAGCTGGATCTGGCGCCCTCCGACGACGACAACCGCAGGGTGCTGGCCGTCCTGGCCTATCTCAACGCCGCGCGCCGCTGAGCCGCCGCGCCTGCGACAGGCCGGTGGCGTCCTTCCGCACGAGTTCGGACACGCACCGTCAGCTTTGTCGGTCGCGCAGGCTACCGTTTGGTGAGAAACCGGCGACGAAGGGATGGCTCAGGTGAAGTTCCGGGTTAACCGCGATGTGCTGGCCGACGCGGTGGCGTGGGCTGCCCGAGTTCTCCCCACCCGCCCTGCCGCTCCCGTGCTCTCCGGCCTGCTCCTCGAGGCGGGGGAGGAGCTCACCCTGTCCGCGTTCGACTACGACGTCTCCGCCCAGGCGCGCGTCGAGGCCGAGGTCGACGAGCCAGGCAAGGTGCTGATCCCCGGCAGGCTGCTCGCCGAGATCAGCCGCAGCCTGCCCCAGGAGCCGGTGCAGATCGTCACCGACGGCGCCGAGGCCGTGCTGACCTGCGGGAGCGCCGAGTTCGGCCTGGTGACGATGCCGGTCGAAGACTTCCCCACGATGCCCCAGATGCCGCCGGCCGTCGGCGCCGTGGGCGGCGGCGTGTTCGCGTCCGCGGTGGGCCAGGTGGCGCCGGCCGCCAGCCGCGACGACACCCTGCCGATGCTGACCGGCATCAGGGTCGACATCGCCGGTGACGCGGTGACCATGGCCGCCACCGACCGCTACCGCATCGGCGCCCGCGACTTCACCTGGCGTCCCTCGCAGCCCGACCTCAACGTCTCGGCGATGGTGCCCGCCAAGGTGCTGGTCGAGGTGGCCAAGTCGCTGCGCGGCGGCGAGGTGTCCATCGCCATGGGCGACGGGGTGGCGGGCTTCGAGAGCGTCGGCAGGAGCACCACGGTCAGGCTGCTCGACGAGCAGTTCATCGACTACCGCGCCAGGCTGGCCGGCGACTGGCCGCTGCGCGCCGACGTGCGGGTCGGCCCGTTCGTCGATGCGATCAAGCGCGTGGCGCTGGTCGCCGAGCGCAACACCCGCGTCAAGCTCTCCTTCACCCAGGGTCAGGTGCTCATCCAGGCGGGCGGGGGAGACGTGGGCAGGGGCGCGGAGGTCGTCGAGTGCGACCTGCGGGGCGACGACATCCAGATCGCCTTCCAGTCGCAGTTCCTGCTCGACGGGCTGATGGGCGTCGACACGGAGTTCGCCCGCGTCAACATGGAGTCCCCGACCCGTCCGGCGCTGATCACCGACGTTCCCGGCGACGCCGCCCCGGCTTTCCACTACCTCGTCATGTCCCTGCGCATCGTCTGATTTCCGACCCTGTACGGCAGGCCACCCCAGCCCCACCCATGGCACGGGGCCGGCGTCCCTCCAGGGATACCGTGAAGGAGAGAAAGCGGCTCACACGTCGGTGAGAGCGATGAGGATGTGCTCCATGCAGGCGTGGCCCGCGCGCTCGGCGGCGGCCGCGTCGCCCGCCGCGATGGCCCTGGCGATCGCGTCGTGCGGGATGTAGCTGCTGTTGAGCGCGTCCATCGAGGTGCCAGCGGCCGTGATGGAGGCGCGCAGGGCGGCGGAGAAGTCCTCGTAGAGGTCGATCAGCACCAGGTTGTGCGTGGCGTGCACCACCGCCATGTGGAAGGCCAGGTCCGACTCGACGAACGCCTCGGGGTCGCCCGCCTCCCACGCCCTGTCACGCTCGGCCAGCCTCGCCTCGATCAGCTTGATGTCGTCGTCGGTCCGCCTGGTGGCCGCCAGCCTCGCCGACTCGACTTCGAGCGCCCGCCGCACCTCGAGGATCTCGAGCTGCTCGGCCTGCCGCAGCCGGCGCAGCATCGCGCCGGACAGCTCGCTGGTCGCCCTGACATAGGTGCCGTCGCCCTGCCTGCACTCCAGCAGCCCTGCATGCGTGAGCGCGCGCACGGCCTCACGGACCGTGTTGCGGCCCACGCCCAGTTGCTCGGCGAGCACGGTCTCGGTGGGGATCTTGCCGTGCATCTGCCACGACCCTGAGGTGATCTGCTCCTTGAGCTGATCGATCACCTGGTCGACGAGCGAAGCTCGCTGCGCCGTACGCAGACTCACAGTCCGCCTCCTCCGGGAAACCAATCATCCTATGAGTCAATGACTGGTAGACCCTAATTATTCCAGACCTGAAAACACAAATCTGGAGCTCCCGGAGGTGCTATTCAACGGGAAATCGGTACGTCGACCTTCACTCCTGCCATGGCGGAACGCACTCCGGCAGCCTCGAGTGCTCTACGATACGCCGCTGTCTGCTCTTCTCTGTGCCCGGCCCTGCCGTACAGGTCGCCGAGCTCCCGCCAGCAGCGGGCGGACTTCCTGTCCGTGCCGTAGACGGGCCCGTGCAGGCTGTCGAGCAGCACCCGTGCCGCACGCAGATGCTCGCCGGCCTCGCGCCCCGCGGCCAGGGCGGCGTCGGCCAGCAGCAGGTGCGCCGTGGCCGGGACCGTTCCTGGAACGTGACGAAGCAGCGCGAGACCATTGGCCCCGAGCTCGGCCGCACCGGTGGCGTCACCTGCGCGAAGTCGCACCCGGCCGTGCACGATCAGACTCTCGGCGTGGTCGGCGACCGTGTCGGCGAAGGCCGACAGGATCCGCGTGGCGGCCACGGCGAACTCCTCGGCCTCCTCGGCGGAGGAGAGGCCGAGCCTGGCCCACTCCATCGCCACGTGCCCGAGGCGCACCGCCAGACGAGTCGGCCGACCTGCGGCGATGGCGTCGTCGGCCAGCCGTACGGCCAGCGCGGAGTCCTCACCCGAGGCGGCCACGATGCTGGCCTTCCACAGCGCGTGGATCTCAGCGGAACGGTCCACAACCTCAGGGAAGCCGGTGGCGGCGAGCACCTGTCGGACGTAGGCCAGCTCGGCGGAGTCGTCGGAGCGGGTCTCGACCAGCGCGGCGGCCAGGTCGACGGCGAGCTCGCCCTGCGTGACGGCAAGCCTGGAGGCCTGCTCGAAGGCGGTGGTGCCGAGGTCGCGAGCGCGCAGGCGGTCGCCGGCCAGGTGGTAGCAGCGCGACAGCGCGACGGTCAGCGGCAGGTCGGCAAGGCGTTCGGGATGAGCGGCTGCCTCCCTACGCAGCCGCTCATAAGCCTCGACCGCAGGACCGAGCCTGCCCTGTGCCTCGAGCGCGCGCGCTCTGCCGAGCCTGGCATGCGCGGCGAGCAGAGCGTTCTCCTCACCGGCGGCCTTGATGATCTCTGTGAAGCGCTCAGCGGCGACGTTGGGGTCGCCGTGACGCAGTTCGAGCTCGGCATGACGAAGGCCGAGCTCGGTGTCGATGCGCTGCCGAGGTTCTATCCCGTGAAGGAGGAACTCGGTGGTGCATCCAAGCCGTTCGGCCAAGAGTCGTGCCACAACCGGAGTCGGCGTGCGCTTGCCCGACTCGATGAGTGAGACGTAACTGTCCGACAGGTCGGGCCCGGCCAGTTGGGCCTGGGACATCCGCCTGTTAAGCCGCAGTCCGCGGACGCGGTCACCGATTGTTCCCTGACTCGGCATCTCATCTCTCAGGGCGGGGAAGGGTCAATGTGTCGCAATGATTGCATGAAGCGACCGAATCGGGTATCCCCACCCGAGAAATCTCTTCACAGAGGGTTAATCGTCCCCTTCGTCCTTGCTCGGGAAAAGCATCTGGCAGACCTCGAGATAAAGGGTCTCGGGATACGGGATGTACTCCACGGTCGACAGCGCCTGGTCCTGACCTGCTGACTCGAGGATGAACTCCCCATAACCGAGCATGCGCCCCAGCAGTGAGCGCTGGAAGCTCATGTCCGTGACTTTCTGTAGTGGCATCATCGCGACTTTGCGCGTGATGAGCCCCGTGGTGAGCAACATCCGCTTCGAGGTCACCACGAAGTAGTCGACCGACCACTCCGCGACTTTCCATACGAAACGGATCAGCAACAGGAGCCAGAGCCACCACACGACGACCAAGGCGGTGCCGCCGCCCTGGTCGCCGAAGAACTTGCTCAGCAGCCCTGCGACGATCAGGCCGCCGAAGACCTCGGCGACCGGACGCAGAAGTACGGCGGGATGCCGCCGTACCATGATGACCTGGTGTTCGTGGGGGAGTAGGTACCGGTTGACCGACGACGGAGCAGAGTCCCCGTGGGTCACAAGTCTCATGCGAGGCTGTTGAAGAATTGAGCTAGCGAGTCGGCCGCGTTGAACACTGTGTCGAACGCGCCTCGTACCGCGTCCGCTGCGTCGGCTGGTCGCGCGAAGAGGTAGTACGCAACGAATGCGATACCACCATACGTGAGGACCTTTTTGACCTGCACTGTCGCCTCCACTACCACGTACCCACTACACCCGCCGTATACATTACCCAGCCAGGTGGCCCGGTAAAGCGCAACAGACCACGACAAGTCTTAAGCGTCACGGGATTTCGATCTTGACTAACCTCGTTCGCTGGCCACCAGCGCGAGGACATGAAGGTGCTTGCGAGCGATCCTCTCGACCAGGCCCGGGTGGGCATAGCCGGTGACCTCGAGCGCGCCGTAGTGCGCGGCCTCGACGCAGCGGGTGACGGTGCTCGCGGAGTGGATCCCCGCGAACTCGTCACGGAGGGCGGACTCGACCTCCGCGTACGGACTCGTGGCTGGCTCGCTCATGGTGCTCCCCGGTATGCGCCGCTCGGAACGCGGTGCCTAAGAGATGCGTTCATCACTCTACGTACCCATGCAACCACAGAATGTAACGAACGCGAGCGCCTAGAGGAGGAAAAGAGCTGATCAGACCACGCCGTAGAGACGGTCTCCCGCGTCCCCCAGACCCGGGACGATGTAGCCGTGCTCGTTCAGGCGCTCGTCGAGCGCCGCGGTGACGACCCTGATCGGCTTGCCTGAGTTGGCGAAGACCTTGTCCATGTAGGCCAGGCCCTCCGGCGCCGCCAGCAGGCACAGCGCGGTCACGTCGACGGCGCCCCTGTCGAACAGGAACTGGATCGCCGCCGCCAGCGTGCCGCCCGTGGCCAGCATCGGGTCCACCACATAGCACTGCCGCCCCGACAGGTCGTCGGGCAGGCGGGTGGCGTAGGTCTCGGCCTGGAGCGTCGACTCGTTGCGGATCATGCCGAGGAAGCCGACCTCCGCCGTGGGCAGCAGCCGCGTCATGCCGTCGAGCATGCCGAGCCCGGCCCGCAGGATGGGCACCACCAGCGGGTACGGCTTGGCCAGCCGTACGCCGTCGGCCGGGGCCACGGGGGTCTGGACGGTCACGTCCGTGACCCGGACGTCGCGGGTGGCCTCGTAGGCCAGGAGAGTCACCAGTTCGTCGGCCAGCCGCCTGAATGTGGGCGAGTCGGTGCGGACGTCGCGCAGCGTGGTCAGCTTGTGTGCGACAAGGGGGTGATCGACGACGAGGGTCTCCATAACGGACAACGCTATCTTGTGTGGAAGGTACCGGCACGTCGCGTACTTGGATTTGATCACAATTTGGTCGGAGGGCCCTACGCTCAGTGGACGGTTCTGGAAGCATTGAAGGTCGTAGAGGCCACGTCGGGTGGGGTGGACGATGACAGACGAAGATGCGCTCGACTTCGCCATCGTGGTCTATCGAGAGGACGAGTGCTGGGACGCCGAGCTGCTTCCCGTCGCACTCACCTCCGATCTCCACGGGTTGATCCACGCGTTGAAGCAGCAGCCGAGCGAGAGCGGGACCATCGGCCTGGTGGCCGTCGGCGACGAGTTCTTCGTGGCGCTGCGCGTGCTGGGCGATCGGGTGGACGTGTTCCTCTCCGACATCGCCGCCTCGTGGGACTACCCGCTGGCGCAGCAGGTCCTCGAATATCTCGACGTCCCGGTCCCCGACGAGGACGAGCTAGACGAGATTCTCCAGGACGAGGACACCGTCCTGCCCGCGGGCGATTTGTCGATCTTCGTGGACCTCGGATTGGACGAGATGGAGCTGGGCATCCTCTCCGGTGACATCGACCTTCACCCCGAGGACGTGCTGTCCAGCATCGCCGCGCGGCTCGGCTTCTCCGAGCCGTTCGAGCGCGCGATCGACTCGGTCTTCGGCTGATCTCGGGAGCACCGGCATGCCCTCCAGCGCCATCTTCTCGGCCGCGTTCGTCAGGACACCCGAAGGGTGGAGCGGCGCGGAGGTCGACCTGAGCGCCGCGGAGATCGTCGACGACCTCGGCGACGCCGTCCAGGAGAGTCTGGGTCTGGTCGGCGACGAGCTCGCGCTGCTGTGCGTCGAGGTCGAGGACGAATGGTTCGCCATCGCCCGCTACAGGGGCGACGAGGAGCCGAGGGTCTTCCTGTCCGACGCGCAGGCGGGCGTGAACGGTCAGCTGGGCGAGCTGTTCGCGGAGTTCGCCGGCGTCGCGCCCGACAAGGAGAGCACCGACCTCGGCGTACGGCCCGCCGGTGACTTCGAGCTGCTGCAGGACTTCGGCGTCAGCAAGGAGGAGCTGCTCGAGCTGAGCATGGAGGAGGGCGTGCTGCCCGCCGACATCCTCTCGATCATCGCCGAGAGGCTCGCCTTCGCCGACGAGCTCGACCGCCTGCGATGAGCCCGCGATGAGCCTGCGAGGAGGCCGCGTGAGCCCGCCATGCGGCGAGCCTGTCGGGCCTGCCGTGCGACCGCGTGGCCAGCGGGTGAGCCTGCGGTGAGCCCAAGCCCGTGGGAGGGCGCCATGCGCCTCGCGCTGGAGCAGGCCGAGCTGGCGGGTCAGCGAGGAGAGGTCCCCGTGGGCGCGGTGGTGGTGGGGCCCCAGCCCGCGGACGTGCTCGCGCGAGCCGGCAACGACAGGGAGTCCAGCCACGACCCCACCGCGCACGCCGAGGTGCTGGCGCTGCGCGGCGCCGCCGCCTCGCTGGGCACCTGGCGGCTGAGCGGCTGCACGCTCGTGGTCACCCTGGAGCCCTGCACGATGTGCGCGGGGGCCGCCGTGCTGGCGCGAGTGGACCGCATCGTCTTCGGGGCCGTCGACGCGAAGGGCGGCGCGGTCGGGTCGCTGTGGGACGTCGTACGCGACCGCCGGCTCAACCATCGGCCCGAGGTGATCCTCGGCGTTCTGGAGGAGGAGTGTTCCTCCACGCTTAAGAAGTTCTTCGCTACTCGGAGAATCCGGTAAGCTCGTCCGCGGTGGTGTCGCCTAGTGGCCGAGGGCGCACGCCTCGAAAGCGTGTGATGGGGCAACTCATCCGTGGGTTCAAATCCCACCACCACCGCCAGACAACTGATCCCGTCCGATCATCTCGATCGGGCGGGATCGTGTCGTTTCCGGGCATGTCGCATCCTGAGGTCAGGAGGGCAGCTCCAGCACCCTGGCGTGCAGGATGGAGCGCTGGTGGAGCGCCGCGCGCAGGGCGCGGTGCAGGCCGTCCTCCAGGTAGAGCTCCCCCCGCCACTGCACGACGTGCGGGAACAGGTCGCCGTAGAAGGTGGAGTCGGCGGCGAGCAGGGAGTGCAGGTCGAGCATGGCCTTGGTGGTGACCAGCGAGTCGAGCCGGACCTGCCTCGGGGGGATCTGAGCCCACTCGCGATTGCTCAGACCGTGTTCGGGATAGGGGCGTCCGTCGCCGACCAACTTGAAGATCACCCCATCGATTTTAGAAGAGAATTCGCATCCCTGCGTTACTCAGCGCTCCCATCGCAGCTCAGATGCCCTTCTTGAAGGTGTCACATGCGGCCGGATCGCCGCTCTGGTAGCCGTTTCCGAACCACGTGACGCGTTGTTCGGAAGTTCCGTGTGTGAACGCCTCCGGGTCGACCCTGCCCTGACTGCGCTCCTGGATCCGGTCGTCCCCGACGGCGGCCGCGGCGTCCAGCGCCTGCTGGATCTCTGCCTGGGTGAACGCCCTCTCGTAGAACCCGGTGTCCACGGCGTGCTTGGCCCAGACCCCGGCGTAACAGTCGGCCTGCAGCTCCAGCTTCACCGCGCCGCTGTCGGGACCCTGGCGGTCCTGGCCCACGCGCTCCATCTGGCCTGTCAGGTTCTGGACGTGGTGACCGTACTCGTGGGCGATGACGTAGGCCTGCGCGAAGGGGCCGCCCTTGGCGCCGAAGTCGCGCTGCAGGGTGTCGAAGAAGGTCAGGTCGAGGTAGACCTGCCGGTCGCTCGGGCAGTAGAAGGGCCCGACGGAGGAGTCGGCGGCGCCGCAGCCGGTGTTGACGGCCTGGGTGAACAGGATCGTCTTGGCTTGCTGGTAGCCGTCGGTGTTCCCCCAGTACTCCTGGATGCTGTTGACCACGCCGACGACCCTGCACTCTTCGGACTGGTCGGCGTCTGCCCCTGTCCTGCACTGCTCGGACAGGTTGGAGGTGGGCTGTAATCCGGCTGGATCACCGCCAGTGATGTTGCCGGGGTTCACCCCGAATATCACGGCCGCGATGAGCGCGATGATGCCGGTGATGCCGCCGCCGATGGCCAGTCCGCCACCGGGGAGGCCGCGGCCGCCGCGCTGCTCGACCTGTGAGGAGTCGAGCTGGGCCTCGTCTCGGAAATCCATGGCCTGGCATCTGCCCTCCAGACCGCGAATCAGTCAGATCCCTCCGGTGAAGGTGTCGCAGCGGGCCGGGTCACCGCTCTTGTAGCCGACGCTGAACCACTTCTCCCGCTGCGCCGAGGTGCCGTGGGTGAAGGCGTCCGGCACGACCCTGCCCTGGGAGCGGCGCTGGATGCTGTCGTCCCCGACGGCCGAGGCCGCGCTGAGCGCCTCGTCGATGTCGGCCTGGGTGAAGGGCTGGGTGTAGAACCCCGTGCGCACGGCGTTGCCGGCCCAGACCCCCGCGTAGCAGTCGGCCTGCAGCTCCAGGCGTACGGCTCCGCTGGTGGCACCCTGCCGGTCGTTGCCGACCCTGTTCATGGTGCCGAGCAGGTGCTGGACGTGGTGACCGTACTCGTGGGCGATGACGTAGGCCTGCGCGAAGGGCCCGCCCTTGGCGCCGAAGTCGCGCTGCAGGGTGTCGAAGAAGGTCAGGTCGAGATACACCTTCTGGTCTCTCGGGCAGTAGAACGGGCCGACGGAGGAGTCGGCCGCCCCGCAGGCGGTGTTGACGGCCCTGGAGAACAGCACGGTCCTGGCGGGGGTGTACGACGTGCGGCCCCTGCCGGTGAAGGCCTGCTTCCAGTAGGCCTGGATGCTGTTGACGGTGCCGACGATGCGGCAGTCCTCCGACTGGTCGGCGTCCGCGCCCGTCCGGCAGCGAGAGGCCAGATTGCCGCTCGGCGAGCCCTGCGGTTCGGGCCTCGACGCCGAAGGGGCGGGGCTCTGCGGCTCGTCGCCGCTGAAGTTCGTCGGCACGATCTGGAAGAGGAACAGCGCGGCCACACCCACCAGAAGGAGCAGGCAGCCGCCGCCCTTCCCGCCGACGGGCAGTACGCAGCCGCCCGGCATCATGCCGCGGCCGCCCCCGCCGCCGCCGCCCGCCTTGGGGCCCGAAGCTCTGACGTCCTCCACCTGCGAGGGGTCGAGCCTGGCGTCGTCGTCGAACTGCATGCCAGTGCCCTTCCCTCGTAACAGATCAGATACTCTCCGTAATCGGACTATGGTGGGCATATGACTGGCGGGCTTATCGGGATCACACTGGTATCTCTCGGCATGGTGCTCACACCAGGCCCGAACATGATTTATCTGATTTCGCGGTCGATCGCGCAGGGACGACGCGCGGGGCTCGTCTCGCTCACGGGCGTGGTCCTCGGGTTCACCATCTACCTGACCGCCACCTGTCTCGGGCTGACTGCGATCTTCGCCCTCGTCCCCGCGGCCTACACCGCGCTGAAGCTGGCGGGCGCGGTCTACCTCGGGTGGCTGGCGTGGAAGGCGCTCAGGCCAGGCGGCGGATCGGTGTTCGAGGCGCGCGAGCTCGAGCACGCCTCGAACCGCAGGCTCTTCTCCATGGGGCTGCTCACGTGCCTGCTCAACCCCAAGATCGCGATTCTCTACCTCTCGCTGCTGCCGCAGTTCATCGACCCCGCGGCGGGAAGCGTCCTGCTGCAGAGCCTCGCGCTCGGATCGGTGCAGATCGTCGTCGCCACCACGATCAACGGCCTGATCGCCATCACCGCGGGCAGCCTGGCGGCCTTCCTCGCCGCCCGCCCGCTGTGGCTGCGGATGCAGCGCTACTTCATGGGCACCGTGCTCGGCGGCATGGCGATCCACCTGGCCACCGACCGCTCCCGCGCCGTCGCGGCGTGAGCGGCTACCAGCGGTGGTGCACCTGCGCGCGGATCCTGCCGTCGTAGATCTCCCGTACGGCCCGCAGCGTCGCCTCGGGTAGTGGGGCCAGCGCCGCGGCCGCCGCGTTGGCCCTGGCCTGCTCGGGAGAGCGGGCCCCTGGGATGACCGTGGTCACGCCTGGCTGCTGGATGACCCAGCGCAGCGCCGCCTGCGCGGGCGTGGCGCCCTCGGGAGCCAGCGCGGCGAACTCCGCGGCCGCCTCGACACCGGTCGCGAAGTCCACGCCCGAGAACGTCTCGCCCTGGTCGAACGACTCGCCGTGGCGGTTGTACGTGCGGTGGTCGTCGGCGGCGAAGACGGTGTCCTTGGTGTACTTGCCCGACAGCAGCCCTGAGGCCAGGGGCACGCGGGCGATGATGCCCACCCCCGCCTCGGCGGCGGCGGGCAGCACCCGCTCGAGCGGCTTGAGCCTGAAGGCGTTGAAGATGATCTGCACGCTGGCCGTCCCCTGCCGGGCGATCGCGGTCAGCGCCTCGTCGCAGGTCTCCACGCTCACCCCGTAGGCGGCGATCCTGCCCTCCTCGACGAGCGTGTCCAGCGCGTCGAAGACCGCGTCGGAGGAGTGGACCGGCGTGGGCGGGCAGTGCAGCTGCACCAGGTCGAGACGGTCCACGCCCAGGTTCGCGCGGGACCTGTCGGTCCAGGCGCGGAAGTTGTCGAGGGTGTAGAGAGCGGGGTCGAGCGCCACCCTGCGGCCCATCTTGGTGGCGACCATGACGCCCGCGTCGGGGCGCTCGCGCAGGTAGGCGCCGATCAGCTGCTCGCTGCGACCGTCGCCGTAGACGTCGGCGGTGTCGAAGAAGGTCACACCCTCCTCGACGGCGGCGTCGAGGACGGCCAGCGCGTCCTTCTCCTCCACCTCGCCCCAGTCGGCGCCGAGCTGCCACGTGCCCAGCCCGACGACTGACACCCTCTGGCCGGTCCTGCCGATGATCCGCTGTTCCATGTCCTCAGCATCGGAGGCGGGGCCGTCGGCTGTCCAATCGGCCTACCTCGGCAGTGCCGACGTCACCGCCGACAGGCAGCGCTCCACCACGGGCCTGGGGTCGAAGGCGTAGGTGCCGTCGCCGAACAGCTCGAAGGTCATGCGCCCGCCGTACCCCCTGCGCTCCAGCGCGGTCAGGTACTCGGCGAGCGGCAGCCGGCCGTCGCCCCACGCCAGGTGGCCCGCGGGACTCCCGTCGACCAGGTGCACGTGCCGCACCCTGTCGCCGAGGGAGTCGAAGTAGTCGTCGACGCTCTCACCCGCCACCGCCATGCCCACGGTGTCGAGGACGGCGCCGACGTTCGACGAGCCGATCTCGTCGAGCATCCTGGCGAGCGTCCGCGAGTCGTTGACGAGGTTCGACTCCACGCGCTGCAGCGGTTCGAGCACGCAGGCCACCCCGAGGGTCTCGGCGTAGGCGGCGATCTCGCCGACCGCGTCGACCGAGCGGCGCCATGCCGCCTCCAGCGGCTCGTCCTCGAAGCCGCGGCCGGGAGTCAGCAGCAGCAGCTCCGCGCCGAGCTCGGCGGCCAGTTCGGCGGCGCGGCGGAACATGGCGATGCTCGCCGCGCGCAGCCAGGTGACGGGCGAGGCCACGTTGACCGGGTACATCACCTGCTCGGGCGTGAGGCAGTGCACGCTCAGGCCGCGCGCCCGCGCGCTCCGGCGTACGGCCCGCGCCTCGGCGTCGCTCACCTGCGGGATGTGGAACTGCGGCGCGATGCCCCACAGCTCCAGCCTCTCGCGCCCCAGAGCGGCGGCGTCGTCGAGGAAGCGCTCGAACGGCAGCTGCTGGTAGGCGAAGTTCGAGCCGGTGAGCTGCTGGAGTGTGAGGGTCATGGGGAGCTCCGTTACTTGCCGATGCCGTCAGAGAGGCCTTTGACGATGTAACGCTGGCCGAAGAAGAAGAGCAGCACCACGGGGACGGCCGCGATCACCATGCCGGCGAAGACGACGGGGTAGTCGGTGCCGTGCTTGCTCATCAGGCTGGTCAGGCCCACGGGAAGAGTCTGCACGCCGCTGCCGCTGGTGAACACCATCGCGAAGAGATACTCGTTCCAGGCGAACAGGACGTGCAGCAGGACCGTCGAGGTGATGATCGGCTTGCTCATGGGCAGGATGATCCGCCAGAAGGCCGTCCACCGGCCCGCGCCGTCCATCTCCGCGGCCTCGTCCACCTCACGCGGAAGGTCGATCATGTAGGCGCGGATGAGGAACGTGGTGAACGGCACGCGGAAGGCGGTGTACAGGATGAGCAGCGCCCAGAAGCTGTTGTACAGCCCCATCGCCTGGAACATCTTCACCAGGGGGACGAGCGCCACGGTGGGGGCGAGCATGAGCCCGCCGAGGATCAGCGCGGTGATCGCCTTGTTGAAGGGGATGGTGACCCTGGTGAGGCCGTAGGCGGCCCACGCGCTGACGAAGACCGTGACGATCGTCGAGGTCACCGTGACCAGCACGCTGGTGGTGAGGTAGTCGCTCACCCCCCTGTTCCACGCCTTCTGGTAGTTCGTGAAGCTCCAGTCGACGGGCAGGGCGAACGGGTTGCCGAACAGCTCGGCGTTGGTCTTGAACCCGTTGAGCACCATCCACAGCAGCGGATAGAGCACGATCACCGCGAGACCCAGCAGGAAAGCCCACATGAACACGCGTGCGATCACGCCGAGAAAGCTCAGGCGCTTCACCATTCCACCCTTCGTCTGCGGGTGACCCACAGCTGCGCCATGGCGATGCCGAGCGTGATCACGAAGATCAGCGTCGCGATCGCCGCGGCGTAGCCGAAGTTGTTGCGGACGAACCCGCTGCGGTAGAGCCACGTGCCCATGACCTGCGTCGAGTTGTTCGGCCCTCCGCTGGTCATGACCATGACCTCGTTGAACACCTGGAACGCCCCCGAGATGGTGACCATCGTCATGAGCCCGGTCATCTCACGCACCAGCGGGACGGTGACGTGGATGAAACGGCGGATCGGCCCGGTGCCGTCGATGGCGGCGGCGCCGTACAGCTCGGAGGGGATGCGCTGGATCGCGACGGCGAACAGCAGGGTGGAGTACCCGAAGCCCTGCCACTGGCTCATCCCGATGATCGCGTACATCGCGGTGCTCTCCTGGCCCAGCCACGACTGGTCGAACAGCCCGAGCCCCACCGCCTGGAAAGCGTGGTTGAGCGGGCCGAGGTTCGGCTCGTACATGAAGTAGAAGAGCAGGCCCGCGACCGTCAGCGAGATCGCCGACGGGATGAAGTAGATGGCCCTGAGGCTGCGCCGCCACCGGTCGCTGCGGATGCTCTCGATGAGCGCGGCCAGCAGCAGCGCGCCGAACACCTGGAAGACGATCGAGATCACCGCGTAGAGCAGGTTGTTCCCGAACGAGGACCAGAAGATCGGGTCGTCGAGGAGCTTGGTGTAGTTGTCGAGCCCGACGTACTCCTGGTCCCCGCTGTAGATGTCCCACTTGAGCGTGCTGAACCCGATGTTCTGCACGAGCGGCAGGTAGACGAACACCCCGACGAGCACGAGGGCGGGGACGACCCACGCGAGCCCGAGCGTCCGCTGGACGATGGCGCGCACCGGACTACTTGGCAGACTCTGAGGCCTGGCGGACGCTCTCGAGCACCTGCTCAGGCTTCTTGCCGCCGCTGATGAGAGCCTCACCGCCGGCCAGCCACGCGTCGGCCACCTCGGGCACCGTCACCATGTCCAGCCAGCTGGCCAGCTCGGGCGCCTTGTTGACCAGTTCGATGCCCTCGAAGACGGCCTTGCTCGAGGTCTCCGGGGTGACGGCGCCGACGACCGTGCTGGGCTGGCCGTACGGGGGAGAGGAGAGGGTCTTCGCGTTCTCCTGCTCGGTGACGAACTTCATGAAGTCGACGGCGAGCGCGGCGCGCGGCGACTTGGCGTTGACCAGGTAGCCCTCCGGCGCCCCCTCGATCACCTTGGGGTTGCCTGCGGCGCCCGCGGGGACCGGCAGCGGGAAGATGCCGAAGTCCTCGGGGGTGATCCCGCGGCCGGCCGTCGCGCTGTCGAACTCCAGGATCTCCTGGTAGTACATGGCGGCCTTGCCGTTGGAGAAGGCCTCCTGGGCCGAGGTGTAGAGCACGCCGTTGGTGCCGCTGCCCGTGTCGGTGCACGTGTCGACCAGGGTCTTGAACTGCTTGAGCGCGGTGACGTAGCCGGGGTCGGCGAGCTTGGCCGTCGAGGGGTGGAAGTCGGCGCGCAGGGTGGCGCTCGGCACGTTGTAGGCGAACAGCTGCTGGAGGTAGTGCAGCGCGGGCCAGCCGTCCTTGTTGCCGAAGGCGATGGGCTCGTAGCCGGCCTTGCGCAGGGTGGCGCAGCTGCTGATGAGCTCCTCGAAGGTGGTGGGCGGCTTGACGCCCGCCTTGGTGAAGGCGGCCTTGTTGTAGCCCATGAACTTGCCGTTGTTGTAGAGCGGGATCCCGTAGTAGCGGCCGTCGTAGGCGAAGGCCGACAGGGAGGCCTTGCTGAAGGTCTTGCCCCACTCGGTGTCAGGGCCGATCACCTTGGTGAGGTCGGCCGCGCGACCGCCGCGGACGTAGTTCTCCGCCCAGTTGCCCGTCCAGGTGAAGTAGATGTCAGGCAGCGCGTCGGAGGCGGTCAGCGTCTTCGACTTGTCCTTGATGCTCTGGTCCGTCTCCTGGATGAGCTCGATCTTCACCCCCGGATGCTTCTTCTCGTAGGCCGCCGCCAGCTTCTCGAAGTACGGGCTCAACGGGTCGCCCGCGAACTTCGTGAGGATGCTGAGCGTGCCGGAGAACTCCGGCTTCGCCGTGACGTCGGCTGCGGGAGCCTCGCCCGAGCCACCGGCACAGCCGGTGAGGGCGAGCGTTCCGAGCAGTGCCGCGAACGTCGTCAGTGGGCGCATGGGCTTCCTTTCTCTCGGGGGGAGAGGGGACCGCCGGTGCAGTGGCACCTCAGATCCGCTTGGTGAGGGCTGACTGTACAGAGGAACTGATACCGGTACCAGACTCAGATCCAAGATCTTTACTATTAGGGCTTTGAACTGCTGTATTGACGTCATCGGTTTCTCTGTGTCAGCGTGAGCCCCGCGTGATACCGGTCTCAGGTTGGCCGCACACTCTCGAAAGGACGCGATGATGCTCGGATTCAACGAGCCCGAATTCCTCTCACAGACGGCGAGCGCGGTGGCCCTGCGCCCCCAGATCGAGGAGCTCGTCGACCGCCTCGTGGACGAGGGGTTCGACAACCTCTTCCTCGTCGGCGCGGGCGGCACCTACGCCCAGATGTGGCCGTACGAGCACCTCGCCAGGCGCGCCTCGAGCCTTCCCGTGCGGTCCGCCATCGCGGCGGAGCTGATCGTTTCGGGTGACGTCACCCTGGGCGAGCGCTCCGTGGTCATCTTCACCTCGGTCTCGGGCACGACCGACGACAGCATCCGCGCCATCGAGTACTGCAAGGCCAGGGGCGCCTACACCGTCGGCTTCACCGGCTACGCCGACTCGCCCATCGCCAAGAGCGTCGACGTGGCTCTCATCTCCGAGCCCAAGACGTGGCCCTTCGACATGCAGATGCTGCTGTTCATGGGACGGCTGCTCGCCCGCAGGGGCGAGTTCGACGGCTACGAGAAGCTCGCCGACGAGCTCGCGGGCATCCCCGGCGTCCTGGTCGAGGTGGCCAAGCAGGCCGAGCCCGTGGCCGCCGCCTTCGCCGAGGCCCACAAGGACTCCGACTACCACTTCCTCGTCGGCGGCGGAAACCTCTGGGGATTCACCTATCTCTACTCGATGTGCATCCTCGAGGAGATGCAGTGGCTGCGCACCACCAGGGTGCACAGCGCGGAGTTCTTCCACGGCTCGCTCGAGCTGATCGAGAAGGACACCAGCGTGATCATCTTCCAGGGTGAGGACGAGACGCGTCCCCTCACCGACAGGGTGGAGGCCTTCGCCAAGCGCGTCTCGGAGGACGTCACCGTCTTCGACACGCGCGACTACCCGCTCGAAGGCATCAGCCCCGAGTTCCGCGGCCTGCTCGCCCCGCTGGTGCTCGACACCGTGCTGAGCAGGGTCAGCAAGCACCTGGAGCGCGTCCGCGACCACTCGCTCGACCTGCGCCGCTACTACCGGGTCATGGAGTACTGAGCCCCTTCTTCATGGGCCGTGGCGGGCGGGATGCACCCGTCCGCGCGTCCCGGTGTCAACGTCCGCACTCCCGCCCGCGCACAGGAGAACCATGAGAGTCCTCGGCTTCGGTGACAACATCGTCGACCGGTTCGTCGACCGCGGCATCGACTATCCGGGCGGCAACAGCGTCAACGTCGCCGTCTACGCGCGCAGGCTCGGCCTCGAGGCCGCCTACCTCGGGGTCTTCGGCGACGACGACCTCGGCGGCTTCCTGCGCGAGGCCATCGCGGCCCAGGGGGTCGCCGTCGACCGCTGCGTGGTGAAGGAGGGGGAGAGCGGCGTCTCCACCCTGCGCGTCGACGACGGCGACCGGATCTTCCTCGGGTGGAACGGCGGCGGCGTCACGGTCAGCGAGCCGCTGGTGCTCGAAGGCGACCTGCTCGACTACGTGTCGTCCTTCGACCTGGTCCACTCGAGCGTCTACTCCCGCAGCGAGAGCGAGCTGCCCAAGCTGGCGGGGCGCGGTCCGCTCGTGAGCTTCGACCTCTCCAGCGAGGAGGAGTTCCGCACCCCCTCCTACCTCGACCGCGTCTGCCCGCACGCCGACCTGGTGCTGCTGTCGTGCTCCCACCTCGACGAGTCCGCCACGCGCGCCCTGCTGGCCGAGGCCGTACGGCGGGGCGCGCGCATGGCGCTCGCCACCCGAGGTGTGGACGGGGCGATCGCCCACGACGGCCGCGTCACGGTGGCGGCGCCGGCGCGCGCCGTGGAGCAGGAGCAGGTCGTCGACACCATGGGCTGCGGCGACGCCTTCCTGGCCGGCTTCGCCGTCTCGCTGCTGCGCGGCGGCTGGTCGGCTGTCGCGACCTCTGCGGTGTCGCCGGCCGCCGCGGGCTCGCCGGGGGAGGCCGCGATCGAGCGGGCTCTGCACGACGGCGCCGCGGCAGCGTACGAGCAGTGCTTCGTCGAAGGAGCCTTCGGCCACGGCAGAGCCGCGGAAAGACCTCCCGTGGCTAGCATGTGGCGAGCCGCCGAACACGAGAGATGAGGGACGCCATCCATGCCAGCTGACCGGGGCCGTGCGGCGGGGCCGCCGACGATCTCCGAAGTGGCCGCCGAGGCGGGTGTCGGCCGTGCCACGGCGGCCAGGACACTCGGCGGGTATGGGTACGTCAGCCCCGAGCTGCGCGAGCGGGTGCTCGCGGCGGCCGAGAAGCTCGGCTACCGCGCCAACGCGCTCGCCCGCAGCATGTCGACGGGGGTGAGTCACACCCTCGGGGTGATCGTCGCCGACATCGGCAACCCCTTCTTCGCCGGTGTCGTGCGCGGCATCTCCGACACCTCGCGCGCCAGGGGCTTCGACACGATCGTGCTGAGCACGTACGAGGAGCTCGGCGAGGAGGTGGCGGCCACGAACGTGCTCATCGACAAGCGCGTCGACGGCGTCATCATCGCCTCGGCCGCGGTCGACCGTACGGAGGTGGCCCACATCAAGGCGGCGATGGACCGCGGCATCCCCGTCGTCCTCGTCGACCGCGCGGTCTCCTCGCTCGACCTCGACGCGGTCGTCATCGACAACCGCGACGCGGCGAGGGAGGGGGTGGAGATGCTCATCGCGGCGGGCCACCGCCGTATCGGGTTCGTGTGGGGCCCGCCGCTCGCGCAGGCCCCCGCCACCCGGCGCGGGCTGCTCACCGCCGCCTCCCGCAACCTGTGGACGGACGGCGAGCGCCTACGCGGCTACCTCGACGCTCTCGACGACGCGCGCATCCCCTTCGACCCTGACCTGGTGATGGTCGGACGCAAGACGGAGGAGCGGGTGCCGGGGGAGGTCGCCAGGATGCTGGCCCTTCCCGACCGCATCACCGCGGTGTTCTGCACCGAGACCGACGCGGTGACAGGCGCGCTGCGCGCCTTCAGGACGGCGGGGCTGTCCTGCCCGCGTGACGTCGCGCTGATCGGCTTCGACGACAGCTCGTGGGCGGCGGTCATGGAGCCGCCCCTCACGATGATCGAGCAGCCCGTGCACGAACTGGGCGCGAAGGCGGCCGAGGTGCTGCTCGACACCATCGCGGGAGCCGAGCCCCGCAGGGAGATGCACACGCTGCGCTCCCGCCTCATCGTCCGCTCCTCCGTGGCCCCGCCGGCCGGCGTCTGAGCCGGGTTGGCGGGGCGGCCCCCTCGCGTCCTAGTCTCGCCTCCATGCCGAAGGTCTTGGTCACCGGGATGTCGGGCACGGGCAAGTCGACCGCTCTGGAGGTCCTGGCCTCACGAGGGCACAGGACCGTCGACACGGACGACGACCGATGGAGCCACTGGGTCACCCTGCCCGACGGGTCGTCCGACTGGGTGTGGCGCGAGGAGGCCATCGCCGAGCTGCTCGACGGCCACACCACGGGCAGCCTGTTCGTGGCCGGGTGCAAGTCCAACCAGGGGAAGTTCTACTCCCGCTTCGACCATGTCGTCCTGCTGAGCGCGCCCGCCGAGGTGATGCTCGCGAGGATCGCCACCAGGACCAACAATCCGTACGGCAAGCGGCCGGAGGAGCGCGAGGCCGTCCTGCGCGACCTGGCCGACGTCGAGCCGCTGCTGCGCGCCACCTCGACCCTCGAGATCGACACCAGGGTGCCGCTCGACAGCGTCGTCCGCCGCCTGGAGGAGCTCGCCTGACCCCTGGATCTCTCCGCCGGCAAGAAAGCCCCCGCCCCCTGAGCCCGCTCCCGGGGCTCGTCACCGACGCCGCCGAAACCGCTCGTAGGCCTCGTTCACCTGATCGAGGAGGTCGACGAGTTCGAGACGATGTTTCTTACGCGCTAGGGGCAGGTCCAGGGCCAGGCAGAGGTCGCGCGCTCGTGTGGGCCAGGCCGGTGTTGGTCATGAGGGTGAAAATCTGCTGGTAGGCGGGGTGGTCGGGGACCGCAGGGAGCCGGTATGCGGCGGGGGTGCTGGGTCACGCGCATAGTGGACATACCACCGACATACCGCCCATCCCTAAAGTGGCCCTTCGTCCGTACCGAATCACCCCAGACGAAAGGGCGTCATGCGAGTGACAGGCATACTTCGGAAGACCGCGATCTTCGGAGCTCTGGGGGTGGCTTTGTCGATCATGCCCACGGCCGGCGTCTCGGCCTCGGCGACCTCCGCCTCGGGGCAGCGGGAGCTCAATGACAGCTGCGTAGAGTGGGACGACTACGAAGGGCAGGTCAGGGTCTTCTACACGCCGAACGGCTACGCTGACGTTGTCGACGAGATCAAGTACTGGCTGGGCACCAAGAACAACAGGGACCTTGGCAAGAAGAGCAACGTGAGATTGAGGATCCGCGAGTCCCTGGCCGATCGGCCCGACAAGACGCTGTGGGAGTGGAATTCCGGAGACAACGTCAAGCCGGGCTGGCACAAAGAGAAGACCTGGCGGCAGGTGGAGTACAAGAAGAGGTGGCACGTCGACGCCAAGTTCGTCTTCGATGTCGGCGGCATCGACCCGAAGTGCACCGCCACCACCGGTAAGGCCTGACGCCACGTGACGGGTGTGCGGCGGGCGGCGCGGCACACCCTCTCTCCCAGGAGCAGAATCTGTGATGTCCCGAGCCGTGCTCGCCCTGCTGGTGTTCCTGACCGGCTGCAGCGCCGCGACCGCTCAGCCGGAGCCCGACGCGCGGCCGCCGGCGATCGTGGCCGTGTCCGCGGAGGGTGTCGTGGTGGCCGACAACCGGGCCGAGGCGTTCTACGGTCTGGACCGGTCGGGCAGGGAGCTTTGGCGAGACCCCGCCGCGTACGCCGGGGGCGCCGACGTGATCTGCCAGGCGCGCTGTCCCAAGCCGGTGTTCTCCGGCTCAGCGGAGGCACCGGACCCCGAGCCACGTTCCCTCTCGGGCGTGTTCGCGCAATCTGACGCCCGGATCAGGCGAGTGCTGACAGCACGCGATGCCTCGGACGCCGTGATCGTCGAGAGCGACGGCGCGGAAGAGGGCAGCCTGCGCCTGATCCGGCCCTCGGGCAAGGACCTGCGCATCCCACTGAACGGCGCCTTTTCCTGGGCGGAGGACGCGTCCAGGACCACCGCGGTCGCGACCTCCGGCAAGCAGGCGCTGTGGTTCCGGCACGACCGGCGGGGTTGGCGCAAGGTGGCCGGCAACACGTTCGACGAACCGGTCAGGTCGCTCTGCGCATCGGGCGCCACCGCGGTGGTCAAGGGGGAGCGCGCCTATGTGCTGACCGGCTCGGGCAAGCCGGTACCGATCACCACGAGCCTCCCGGTCGTCGCCGGATGCGCCGCCGGGACGCACGGCCTCGTCGTGTACGCCTACTGGCGCGACGGAGGCAGCAGGCGGTTCACCGGCATCAGCGGCGTCGACTCCCTCGGCAAGCAGACGTGGTCACGCGAGATAGCCGACGAGGCGCAGATCCGTGCCCATCCGTCCGGCACAACCTTCGTGATCACGTACGGCGGTGCGGCCGAAGTGATCGACCCGGCCGGCCGTACGGTGGCCAGACACTCGGGCACCGCCTCGGCCGCCTACACCGCGGACGGTGAGCTGGCCCTCCTGACCACCGAAGGAAAGCTGCGCTGGCTGGCCCATTAGGCGGTCGCGCGCGAAACTCGTGGCGACGTCGATGGTCATCCCGCGACAATCGCCGACGTGGAGAAGGCCGAGGTCGTCGTCGCCCATCACGAGCACGCGACCTCTGCCTGGCCCTGGACCTGCCCCTGGCGCGCCAGCCCTCTTCATGCAGCGCAAGCGGTCAAAGGGACATCAACCCGCGAACCGCCCTCTCAGGGCCTCAGGTTGTGGCGATCGCCTAAGCCCCGGCCTACCAGTGGGGCGGAAGCCGGCCGGCGCGTGATTGGCCTGCCGGATGAGCTGGTAAGCCTCCTCAGGAAACACCAGGCAGAGCAAGATAAGGACCGCAAAGCAGCTCGTCAGCTCTGGCAAGAGGGCGGTTGGGTCTTCACCACGGCAACCGGTCAGCCCGTGAGTCCATACACCGACTATCACGAGTGGAAGGCCCTGCTAAAGAGCGCCGGCCTACGGGACGGACGTCTCCACGACGCCCGTCACACTGCCGCCACGGTGCTACTGATCTTGGGCGTGCCTGAGCGTACGGTCATGGCCATCATGGGGTGGCCGCGCGGTACCAGCACGTGACGGATGGCATCCGACAGACCGTTGCCAAGCAAGTCGGTGGTCTCATCTGGGAGGCGCAAGCGGAGATCAAAGAGTCGCCCGACGAGCCCAACTGAGACCCAAACTGAGACCCCAAAGCAAGAGGGGTTGTGCCGCTGATCACGGCACAACCCCTTTGAGCTGGCGGAGGATGGGGGATTTGAACCCCCGAAAGGTTGCCCTTTACACGCTTTCCAAGCGTGCGCCCTCGGCCACTAGGCGAATCCTCCGTCGAGAAGCTTACCGGACTCTTCGCGATGAAGAGACCACGATTTAGCGTGAGCGAGCACTGCCATACAGGGCTAGACTGTCGTAGGACCCCTCGCGCGGCGTCATCCTGTGAACCTCCCCAGGGCCGGAAGGCAGCAAGGATAAGCGGGCTCTGGCGGGTGTGCGAGGGGTCTCTTCATTGAAAGCCCCCTCGCAGGCGGGATGGTCGCATGAGTCTTGCGCTTTACCGCAAGTACCGGCCCGGAACCTTCGCCGAGGTCAAGGGTCAGGAGCACGTCACCGACCCCTTGCGGCAGGCGCTGCGCACCGGCCGGATCAACCACGCCTACCTCTTCAGCGGCCCACGCGGGTGCGGCAAGACTTCCAGCGCGCGCATCCTGGCGCGCTCCCTCAACTGCGAGAAGGGCCCGACGCCCGACCCCTGTGGCGAGTGCGAGTCGTGTGTGGCGCTCGCCCCCACGGGCCCCGGCCACCTCGACGTCATCGAGATCGACGCGGCCTCCCACGGTGGCGTCGACGACGCGCGCGACCTGCGTGAGCGGGCGTTCTTCGCCCCCGTCTCCGCGCGCTTCAAGATCTACATCATCGACGAGGCGCACATGGTGACCCGCGAGGGTTTCAACGCGCTGCTCAAGCTCGTCGAGGAGCCCCCGCCGCACCTGAAGTTCATCTTCGCGACGACCGAGCCCGAGAAGGTCATCGGCACGATCAAGTCGCGCACCCACCACTACCCGTTCAGGCTGATGCCGCCCGCGACGCTCAAGACGCTCATGGAGGAGATCCTCTCCTCCGAGAGCGTCCCCTACGAGCCCACCGCGCTGCCGCTGGTCGTCAGGGCGGGCGCGGGCTCCGCGCGCGACTCGCTGTCCATCCTCGACCAGCTCCTCGCGGGCGCCGACGACGACGGCATCACCTACGCCAAGGCCGTCTCCCTGCTCGGCTACACCGACGGCGACCTGCTCGACGAGGTGGTCGACGCGTTCGCCAGGCGCGACGGCGCCGCCGTCTTCCAGACCGTCAACCGCGTCATCGAAGGCGGGCACGACCCTCGCAGGTTCGCGGCCGACCTGCTCGAACGCTTCCGCGACCTGGTGATCCTCGCCAACGTCCCCGAGGCGGCGACCAGCGGGCTGCTCGACCGTCCGGCCGACGAGCTCGAACGTCTCGTCGCCCAGGCCTCCTCCATGGGGCCCGCCGAGCTGACCCGCGCGGCCGAGCTGTTCAACGCGGGCCTGACCGAGATGCGCGGCGCCACCTCACCCCGGCTGCTGCTCGAGCTGATGTGCGCGCGGGTGCTGCTGCCCGGTGCGGCGCAGGGGGAGGGCGCGCTGCTGGCCCGCCTCGAACGCCTCGAGCGCGGCGGCGTGGTCGCCCAGATGGCCTTCCGTCCAGGCCCTGGCGGTACGGCAGGCGCGCACGGCGCCTCGCCGCAGGTCACGGCGGCCCCGAGCCACGACGAGACGGCCGCTCCTTACGCGGCTGCGGCCGGCCCTTCGAGCGTGGCCGCAGCGGTGCCCGGTTCCCAGGACGCCTCCGGCTCTGCGGGTACGGCGAGCGGCGCTCCTGGCGCGGCGTCCGGCTCCTCGGGCGCGGCGTCCGGACCTTCCGGGCCGCCCGCGGGTTCGGCCGGGATCTCTGACGGGACGGCGTCGTCCGGGACGGCGGCGGGCGCGGTCGCCGGTTCCCCTGCTTCTTCCGGCGGGGATGACTGGCCCGAGACTGTTCGGCCGGGTGCTCCTGCGGCGCAGCCCGAGCAGCCGGTCCAGCACCAGCCGGTGCAGCAGGCGCCCGCGTACGCGGCACCCACTCAGGGCGGAGCCGGGCAGCTGCAGCAGCAGTGGCCCGCCGTACTGGCCGCGCTGAAGAAGCGCAGCATCGTCGTGTGGGCGAACGTCAACACCAACGCGCAGGTGGTCGGCGTCGAGGGCAACGTGGTCACGCTGGGGTTCACCCAGGTGGGCGCGATGAAGAACTTCACAGGCGGCGGCAAGGACGCCGTCGTGGCCTCCGCGCTGGGTGATGTCCTGGGCGGCACGTGGCGAGTGGAGGCCGTCGTCGGCGGCTCACCCGCCCCGCAGGGCCGCTCGGCCCAGCCCGGCCCCAGCGCTCCCTCCGCCCCGCACGGCGGCTCGCCCGCCTCGCACGGGGCGCCCGTCGCCTCGCAAGGCGCTCCTCATGGTGGCCCAGGGGTCTCGCAGGCCGGTCCTCACGGCGTGGCCGGGGTTCCCCAGGGCGGCCCTCAGGGGGTGGCCGGTGCTTCATTCGGTGACCCCGCAGGAAGCGGCTCCCCCAGCGGTGGTGCTCCTGAGGCTGGTGTCCATCCAGCCGGTGCCGCTGAAGGTGGTGCGCCCGCGGATGGCGCTCCTGGACACGGCGCTCCTGTTGGCGGCGTCACGGGGGCCGGGGGGCCTGGAGCTGTCGTGGGCGGCGGGTTCCAGGGCGGCGGTGCTCCTGAGGGCGGTGTCCCGGGTGGCGGCTTTCCCGGAGGTGCTTCCGGCCCGGCCGGTGCTCAGCAAGGCGGACCCGGCGGGGTAGGCGGTGCCGGTGGTGGCGCTCCCGACGGTGTCTCCGGTGGCGCAGGAGGCGGTGAGCCCGGCGCCGGAGCTGACGTTTCCGGTGGCTCCGCGGATGGCTGGGGCTCCGGCGGCTCGGGTGGCTCCGCGACTGGCGTGGGCGCCGGGGGTGGCGCGGTCTCCGGTGGTGCCGGGGCCGAAGGGGCTCATGGCGGTGCGGCCGGGGAGGCTAACGGCGTCGAGAACGCCCAGGGGCGGGAGCGGCTGACCACCGACGAGTCGTGGCCTCAGGCGCCTGACGACCCGGATCCCGGCATGCCTCCCATGCCCAGTCCGAGCCAGGGCACGAGCCGTTCCTCAGGTGCCGCGCAGGGAGCGAGCCGCACGCCCAGCCCGGGGCTGGCCGCGGCGAGGTCGGCGGCGAAGGCGGCGGCTCAGGCGGCCGCGCAGGCCGGACCCCGGGTGCCCGCCTCCAGGCAGGGCGGCGGATCGGGATCGGGTGGCTGGCCCGACGCGATCCCCGGACGCCGGCGCGGTCCCGAGTCGGATGAAGTGGACCCGCTCAACGACGCCAACGCCGACATCGACGAGCTCAGCGGCATGGCCCTGCTCCAGCGCGAACTCGGCGCCCAGATGATCGGCGAGATCGACCACACCTGATCGCCCACACCTGATCGACCCCCGAGACCGGCCCCACGGCCCGAGCGCCACGGACCGCCCCACCACGAGCAGTCTCGGGTCGCGGCGCTTGGCCCGGGTTGCCGTACGGGCGGCAACGTTAGGCAACGGGTGGGGATGGGGTTGAAGGGTCAGGGGGAGAGGCGGGCGCGGGCGGCGGCGGCGCGGTGGTCGGAGGAGGGCAGGGCGGCGGCGACCCGTTCGAGGATCTGGAAGTCGTCGCGGCCGTTCACCGTCTGCGCGTACGTCCACAGGGCGTCGGCCGAGCCGTGCGTGAGCAGGCTGGCGCGCACCTGGACCTCCAGCTCGTCGCGAGCGCTGCGTATCTCCGGCGACTCCGAGCGCGGCAGCAGCGGCCCCGCATAGGCGCGGGCGACGGCCTCGGGGTCGTTGGCCGTCAGCAGCTGCCGCAGTTCGAGGAAGTCGGCGGTCAGGGGAGCGACCAGCCGGTACGGCTTGGCCGCCACCGCCTCGCCGAGCTGGGCGCGCAGCCGGTAGATCTCTGGCCTGATCGTGGCGGGGTTGCCCTCGTCGCCATACAGGTAATAGGAGAGTTGCTCGGCAGTAAGGCCGCAGGGATAGAGCGCGAGCAGCGTGAGGATCTCCGCGTGGCGCAGCGAGAGCGTCAGGAAGCGGTCGCCGTAGCGGGCGATGGGCGGGCCCTCGCCGAGGAAGGCGAGGCGCAGCGGCAGCGCCTCCGTGCGGGAGGCGGGCCGCAGCAGGTAGCCGTCGAAGAACGGTTCGAGGATGCCGGCGGGGCAGTCCGTGCCGCCTGGTTCGGGGAGGGTGATGCGGGCGCCGAGCCTGCCCGAGTGGTCGCCGGCGAGGACCCGTCCCGTCTTGGTGATCAGGACGCCGGTGCGCTGGACGAGCGCGTCGTATTTCCTGCGCAGCCGCTCGTCGCGCTCGTGCATCATCAGGGCGAGGCGCGCCTCGGCCAGCTTGGCGGTGGTGGCCACGAGCGCGACCGTGGCGGGGTGGAGGCTGCGGGTGATGCCGCTGACGTCGACGCAGCCGAGCACGGTGTCGGTGTCGGGGTCGATGATCGGCGCCGAGCTGCACGACCAGCAGTGGAGGACCCGCAGCAGGTGTTCCTCGGAGTAGACGTGGACGGGCTTGCGGGTGGCGAGCGCGGTGCCGATGCCGTTGGTGCCGACGGAGATCTCGGACCAGTGGTGGCCGTCGGCCAGGCCGACGACGTCGGCGCGGCGCATGGTGCCGAGGTCACCGTCGCGCCAGAGGATCCTGCCCTCGGCGTCCGTCACGATCATGATGTGCTCGGACTCGTCGGCCATGCGCCGCAGCGTCTCGGCGAGCATGGGCAGGACCGGCTGGAGAGGATGCGACTCGCGGACGTCCCTGATGAGCGAGCCGTCGTACACCAGCGGCGCCGCACGGCTCTCCGGATCGACCCCCGCCGCCTTCGACCTCCGCCACGACGCGCTGATCAGCTGTCGGGGCTCTCCGACCGTCGTCTCGTGGATCCGGCGAAGCCGGCGAGAGTACGCATCGAGGTTCGCGTCACCCATCGGCCACTCCAAGTAGTCGGGCTGTACGGCGAAGCATCCGTGTTATCACCTCCGTCCGCAACCCGTTCGGGGGATTGCGCAGGGTGATTGAATGCTCGCAACCTGTGTGCAACGTTGGTCTCGCTAGTGTCACGGACCACGCTGACATGGTGCGGCCGCTCCGGTCGGCGTGATGGCCGGGTCCCGGACGCTGGAGGGGGGCCGGGATCCGGCCATAAGGCCCAGGTCGGTGGCACAGAGATGAAACGCATGTGCTCCCCAGTACATGACGGCGCTCAGAACCCGTAGGCTCGTGACAGTTAAGGACGCGGAGCAGGCGAGGAGCGCACGAAGGTGAACCCAGGGGATGTCAACCTGCAGCAGCTGCTGGAGCAGGCACAGCTCATGCAGCAGCAGCTCGTGAGCGCCCAGCAGGAGCTCAACGACGCGCAGATCGAGGGCTCGGCCGGGGGCGGCATGGTCACGGCCGTCGTCAACGGCTCAGGTGAGCTGCTCGAACTCAAGATCAACCCGTCCGTCATCGACGCCGACGACCCGCAGGACACCGCCGACACGATCGCCGACCTGGTCATCGCGGCCGTCCGCGACGCCGTGCGAGCGGCCGCCGACCTGCAGCAGGAGAAGCTGGGCCCGCTGGCCCAGGGCCTCGGCGGCGGTGGCCTCGGCCAGCTTCCCGGGCTCTAGGCCATGTACGAAGGGGTCGTCCAGAACCTGATCGACGAGCTGGGCCTGCTGCCCGGCGTCGGTCCCAAGAGCGCGCAGCGGATCGCCTTCCACCTGCTGGCGGCCGATCCCACCGACGTGAAGCGACTGGCCCACGCGCTGCTCGAGGTCAAGGAGAAGGTCCGGTTCTGCCGCGTCTGCGGCAACGTCGCCTCCGAGGAGGAGTGCCGGATCTGCCGCGACGCGCGGCGCGACCCTCATGTGATCTGCGTGGTGGAGGAGTCCAAGGACGTCGTCGCGATCGAGAAGACGCGCGAGTACCGGGGCACCTACCACGTGCTCGGCGGGGCGATCAGCCCGATCGACGGCGTCGGCCCCGACGACCTGCGCATCCGTGAGCTCATGACCAGGCTGGCCGACGGCCGCGTGACCGAGCTCATTCTCGCCACCGACCCCAATCTGGAGGGGGAGGCGACGGCGACCTACCTCGCCCGGCTGGTCAAGCCGATGGGCGTGAAAGTGACACGACTGGCCAGCGGCCTGCCTGTGGGCGGTGACCTCGAGTATGCCGACGAGGTCACCTTGGGCCGCGCTTTCGAAGGACGGAGGCTGCTGGATGTCTGATCAGTGGCGCGCTCTCGCCGACGAGATCGCAGGACACGCGCAGAACTATCTGGATGGCCTGACCAGGGTCGCGGGCGGCGAGGGCGGTGACGCCATCTGGTCGCTGCTGCTCGTCGAGGTCGCCCAGGTGAGCCTGGCGGGCGCCCAGCTCGGCGCGAGCCAGGACGTCATCCTGTCGGGCAACTGGGAGCCGCCGCTGAGCGAGGACCCAGACGTCGACGGCGTCCGTACGGCGCTGGCCGAACGCCTCGAGGCGGTGGACGACTACGCCGAGGTGTTCGACCCGTACAAGGACACCGCGGTCACGCCGTACCGGCTGTCCGACGACCTGACCGCGGTGGCGGCCGACCTCATCCACGGTCTGCGCCACTATCACGCGGGCAGGCCGCTGGAGGCGCTGTGGTGGTGGCAGTACTCCTACTTCAACACCTGGGGCAACCACGCGGGCGCGGCGATGCGGGCGCTCCAGGCGTTGGCGGCGCACACCCGTCTGGATGTGGCAGAAGAGGCGTTGTCCACATAGTGGTCCGAACCATCGGGTCCATGAGAAGCCCCCAGTAGACTGGCAGCTCACAGTCCAGACTGGGAGACTCTCGTGGCGCTCGTTGTGCAAAAGTACGGTGGTTCGTCCGTCGCCGACGCGTCCTGCATCAAGCGGGTCGCGCAGCGGATCGTCGCGACGAAAAAAGCCGGCAACGAGGTCGTCGTCATCGTCTCCGCGATGGGCGACACGACGGACGAGCTGCTCGACCTGGCCGAGCAGGTGTCGCCGCTGCCCCCTGGGCGCGAGCTCGACATGCTGCTGACCGCGGGTGAGCGCATCTCGATGGCCCTGCTGGCGATGGCGATCGCCAACCTGGGCCACGAGGCGCGCTCGTTCACAGGGTCGCAGGCCGGCGTGATCACCGACTCCACGCACGGCAAGGCGCGCATCATCGACGTGACGCCGAGCCGCATCCGTGAGGCGCTCGACGAAGGCCAGATCGCCATCGTGGCCGGGTTCCAGGGCGTCTCGCAGGACACCAAGGACATCACCACGCTGGGCCGTGGTGGCTCCGACACCACGGCGGTGGCGCTGGCGGCGGCTCTGGAAGCCGACGTCTGCGAGATCTACACCGATGTCGACGGCATCTTCACCGCCGACCCCCGCATCGTCACCCAGGCGCAGAAGATCCCCAGGATCTCCTATGAGGAGATGATGGAGATGGCCGCCTGTGGGGCGAAAATCCTGCACCTGCGCTGCGTCGAGTACGCTCGCAGGTTCAACCTGCCGATCCACGTGCGCAGCTCTTTCAGCACCAAGGAAGGCACGTGGGTCGTGGCCGACCCTTACACCGAAGGAACCGAGATGGAGCAGCCGATCATCTCCGGCGTCGCGCACGACCGGAGCGAGGCCAAGATCACCGTTGTCGGTGTTCCCGACAAGGTCGGAGAGGCTGCCGCGATCTTCAAAACGCTGTCCGAAGCCGAGATCAACATCGACATGATCGTGCAGAACGTCTCGGCGGCGGCGACGGGTCGTACCGACATCTCCTTCACGCTTCCCTCGACGGACAGTTCCACCGCGCTGGCCGCGCTCAAGCGCATCCAGGAGCAGGTCGGGTTCGAGTCGCTGCAGTACGACGACCAGATCGGCAAGGTGTCGCTGGTGGGCGCGGGCATGCGCTCGCACCCCGGCGTCACCGCGACGTTCTTCGCCGCGCTCGCCGACGCGGGCGTCAACATCGAGATGATCTCCACCTCGGAGATCCGCATCTCGGTGATCGTGGGTCAGGACGGCGTCGACGCGGCTGTGGCCGCGGCGCACCGCGCGTTCGACCTCGACTCGGACCAGGTTGAAGCTGTGGTGTACGGAGGTAGCGGACGATGAGCAAGCCCACTCTCGCCCTGATCGGCGCGACCGGAGCGGTCGGCACCGTGATGCGCGAGCTGGTCTCGACCCGTGAGGACATCTGGGGCGAGATCCGTCTCGTCGCCTCGGCCCGCAGCGCGGGCAAGCTCCTGCGAGTCCGCGGCGAGGACGTCGTGGTCCAGGCGCTGGCGCCCGAGGTGTTCGACGGCGTCGACGTCGCCATCTTCGACGTCCCCGACGAGGTGTCGGCCGAGTGGGTGCCGGTGGCCGCCGCCCGCGGCGCGATCGCCATCGACAAGTCGGGCACGTTCCGCATGGAGCCCGACGTCCCGCTGGTCGTCCCCGAGGTGAACCCGCTCGACGCGCGTGACAGGCCGCGCAACATCATCTCGACCCCCAACTGCACCACGCTGTCGATGATGGCCGCGATCGGCGCGCTGCACGCGGAGTACACGCTCAAGGAGCTCGTCGTCGCCTCCTACCAGGCGGTCTCGGGCGCTGGCGTGGCTGGTCCCGCGCGGCTCTACGACGAGATCGAGGCGCTGGCGGGCGACCGCACGGTCGGCCAGAGCGCCGGCGACGTGCGCAAGGCGCTGGCCAACAAGCTCGAGGACGACTCGCCGTTCCCCGCTCCCATCGCGTTCAACGTGGTGCCGTGGGCGGGCTCCTACAAGGACGGCGGCTGGGCCTCGGAGGAGCTGAAGCTGCGCAACGAGTCGCGCAAGATCCTCGGCATCCCCGACCTGAAGGTCTCGGCCACCTGCGTGCGGGTGCCCGTCGTCACCACGCACTCGCTGGCGGTCCACGCCAGGTTCGAGCGCGAGATCACGGTGGCCGACGCGCACCGCATCCTCGAGGCCGCGCCGACCGTGGTCCTCATGGACGACCCCGCCAACGGCGTGTGGCCGACGCCGGTCGACGTGGTGGGCACCGACCCGACCTACATCGGGCGCATCCGCCAGGCGGTCGACTTCCCGAACACGCTCGACATGTTCGTCTGCGGCGACAACCTCCGTAAGGGCGCGGCCCTCAACGCGGCCGAGATCGCCGAGTTGGTGGCCACCGAGTTCTGATCCCGCCCGCCGTCCGAGATCCCCTGGAGTCGCTTCCTGGGGCTCTCTCGGGGCCCTGCCTCTCCACGCGCCCTCCGGTCACCGCGACCGGAGGGCGCTGTGCTTGCCGGCGCCGTCCGTCTCTCTCCCGTACGGCAAGCCGCCCCCCGCGCCCCCGTGGTCACCGGCTGAGGCCCGTCCAGGGGACGCTCCTCGGGCGCGCGCGCCCGGCGCCGTCACGGACGGCAGGGCCGTGCCGCACGGGAGAGGCGCTCTCACCGGAACAGGATGTCCCAGTGGTCGGACTCGCTGGCGAACAGGGCGCCGTCAGCGGAGCGGTAGAGGGCGGCGCCGTCACTCCTGACGCCGGCCTTCGGGTACGTGCGGGTGATGTGGCGGTCCACGCACTCGCTGTGGCGGATGTCGATCTTGTAGCCCGCCGCGTGGCTGAAGGCGCCAGGCGCGTGGCCCGCCTCCGTGCCGCCGGTGACGACGATCTTGCAGCCGCTCTCGCGCTTCAGGTTGATCACCCCGGCGAGCGTCTCCGACCTCATGGCCTGCATCGAGGTGCAGACCCTGTTGTGCCTGTCCGCGCAGTGGCCGCTGGACTTCCAGCTCAGCCCCTCCTGGGCCAGCCTGTCGATGGCGAAGGCGTGCGAGACGCGTACCGCGTGGCGAGGCAGGGCCCTGGACAGGAGCGCCGCGGACTCGCGAGTCCGCCAGGTGCGGGTCTCGGCGTGACGGGCCTCGACAGGACGCGCCTTGAAGCGGGGCGCCTCGACGCGACGCGCCTCATGGCGGGCCGCCTCGACGTGACGCGCCTCGGAGCGGGGCGCCTCGACGTGACGCGCCTCATAGCGCGGCGCCTCGACGCGGCGCCCGGCGGGCCGGTTCGCCGCGGAGCGGCTCGCCGGGGACTGCTGTGCCCTGTGCGGGCGGGCCTTCGGCTGGTGAGCCTCGGCCACGTACCAGCGGGCGGTCTCGATGACGCCCCCTGGTCGATAGGTTCCCATGATCGGAGGCAGAGCCTCGGCGGAAGCATCGTCAGCGGCCGGGGTGAATCGCGCGGGCGCGGCCGAAGCCGATCCCGACAGCATGATGATGCAGGTCTGTATGGCGATGAGCGCGGCCACGAAGAACCGCACCAACCAACGTATCCACATGTGATGCCCTTTTCGCGGAGTTGCCCTTCCGCCAAAATCATCAATGCCACGGTTCAGGGTGGATGATCCCTCCTCCGAAGCGATCTTTACCCTGTGGCGGTGATCACCGTGCGGCTCCATGACCTCACGGCCCCGTCTAACGTAAAGTGACGAGCGTGTCCGAACCGCGCAGCCGAGGATCGGAGAGCACCCGCGAGCTCATCGTCGAGACGGCCTTGCGTCTGTTCAGGGAACGCGGCTTCGATGCGACCACGATGCGGGCGATCGCGGCGGAGGCCGGGGTCTCCGTGGGAAACGCCTACTACTACTTCGCCTCCAAGGACGAACTGGTGCAGGCGTACTACGACCGTGCCCAGATCGCGCACGAGGAGGCCTGCCGCGACCTGCTGGCCACCGAGCGCTCCTTCGCCGCGCGGCTGACGGGCGTGCTCAGGGAGTGGGTGCGGGTGTCGGAGCCGTACCACGAGTTCGCGGTGAAGTTCTTCAAGCACGCGGCCGAGCCGACCAACCCGCTCAGCCCCTTCAGCTCCCAGTCCACGCCCGCCCGTGAGGCCTCCATCGCCATCTACCGGCAGGTGGTGGAGGGCTCACGCGATCGCATGGACGCCGAGCTGCGCGAGGAGCTGCCCGAGCTGCTGTGGCTGATGTCCATGGGCATCGTCCTGTACTGGGTCCACGACACCTCGCCAGGATGCGCTCGCACCTACAGGCTCATCGAGGTGACCGTGCCGCTCGTGGACCGGCTCGTCGGCCTCTCGCACCTGCCGGGCCTGCGGGGCATCACCAAGGACTTCATCGCGGCGGTGCACGAGCTGCGCGCCTGACCCCGGCCACGGGCGGTGGCCGCCGCCATGCCCCTGGCGGCATACCGTCTGGTTGGTATGGTCCTGGGTAAATGACGGACACCTCCCTGGAGGCTCGCGATGACCCAGAACTGGGGCATGACCATCCCCTTCTTCGACCGCTCGCTCGCTGAGTCGAAGGAGCTCATCGCCGAACTGCCCGGCCTCGGGTACACCGACGTCTGGTCGGCGGAGGTCAACGGCGCCGACGCCTTCGTGCCGCTGGCGATGGCCGCGGAGTGGGCCCAGGGCGTGAGGCTGGGCACCGCCATCGTGCCGGTGTTCACCCGCGGCCCAGGACTGCTGGCTATGTCGGCGGCGACGCTGGCCGACCTGGCGCCGGGGCGGTTCGTGCTCGGCATCGGCTCCTCCTCCCCTGCGATCGTGCAGCGGTGGAACGCGGCCGAGTTCGGCAGGCCGTACGCCAGGACCAGGGACACCCTGCGCTTCCTCAGGAAGGCGCTGGCGGGGGAGAAGGTGTCCGAGCAGTACGAGACCTTCGGGGTGAAGGGGTTCAAGCTGGAGCGGGCGCCCAGGGTCGCTCCCAAGATCGTGCTGGCGGCGCTGCGCCCCAGGATGCTCCACCTGGCGGCCTCCGAGGCCGACGGCGCGATCACGAACTGGCTGTCACCCGAGGACGTGCGGCAGGTGCGGGCCGAGGTCGGCCCTTCGACCGAGCTCATCGCGCGCATCTTCGTCTGCGTGAGCGAGGACTCCGACAGGGTGCGTGAGATGGGCAGGTGGATGCTGGCCAGCTACCTGACCGTGCCCGCCTACGCGGCCTTCCACGACTGGCTGGGGCGGGCCGAGGTGCTGCGCCCGATGCACGAGGCGTGGGCGGCGGGCGATCGGCAGGCGGCGCTGAAGGCGATCCCCGACGAGGTGGTGGACGCGCTGATCGTCCATGGCGACGCGGCCACCTGCAGGGCCAGGGTGCAGGAGTACGTCGACAACGGGCTCGACACCCCGATCCTCGCGCCCGTCCCCGCCGACCTCCCCGTCCCCGAGGCCGTCCGCGCCCTGGCTCGCTGACGCGGCCGGGCAGGGTCGCCGGTCGCGAGGCGGGCCCCGCACGTGGGCTTGCTCACACGGCCCCGATCGGGGTTCTCACGCGGGCGATCCCGAGGGAGTGTGGAGGGAGATCACCTGAAAAGGGAGACGGCGTGGACGAGGTTCTGAGGCTGGACGCGGTCGGGCAGGCGCAGGCCGTACGCGAGGGGCTGATCAGCCCGCGAGAGCTGGTCGAAGCGGCCATCGCGAAGATCGAAGCTCATGACGCCGAGATCAACGCCGTCGTCCATCCGAGGTTCGAGCGGGCGCTCGCCGAGCTGGACGGTCTCCCCGAGGGGGCGCCGTTCAGGGGGGTGCCGATCCTGGTGAAGGACCTCGGCTGGGGTCAGGCGGGCGAGCCGTACAGAGCGGGGTCGAGGACGTTCGACGGCGTGGAGGTCGGCGAGGACGCGCACGCGGTGACCAGCCTGCGTGAAGCCGGATTCGTCATCCTGGGCAGGACGAACACCCCCGAGTTCGGCACCACGATCACGACCGAGCCCGTGGCCTACGGGCCGACCCGCAATCCCTACGATCTCGCCTATTCGCCGGGCGGCTCCAGCGGAGGGTCGGCGGCGGCGGTCGCGGCGGGCATGGTCGCGGTGGCGACGGCCAGCGACGGAGGCGGCTCGATCAGGATCCCCGCCGGCATGTGCGGGCTCGTGGGGCTGAAGCCGACCAGGGGCCGCTCCAGCTACGGCCCCGCGTCGGGGGAGGCCTGGAGCGGGATGTCCACGCTCGGCCTGCTCAGCCGTACGGTCAGGGACACCGCCGCGGTGCTCGACCTGTTCACGGGCTACGTGCACGGCGACCCGTACGACGCGCCCGGACTGCCGGGCCCGCTCGGGGCGGAGGTGGGCGCCGATCCAGGACGGCTGAGGATCGGGTTCGTCGCCGAGCACCCGCGCGAGGACGTCCCCGGTGACCCCGTGCTGGCGGACGCCGTCACGGCGGCGGCCACGCTGCTCGAAGAGCTGGGCCACGAGGTCACGCCGAGCCGGCCAGAGGCTCTGGCCGAACCTGACTTCGCCCTGCACTTCGGCGCGATCGTCGCCACCAACGTGGCCGCCGAGGTGGAGAACATCGGCAGGTGGCGCGGCAAGCCCGTCGACCTTGCCGAGCTCGAGCCGCGCAACCAGGCGATGGCCAGGGCGGGGCGCGACCGCAGCGCTGTCGACCACATCCTCGCGCTGCAGTGGATCGACGGCTTCCGCCGCAGGATGGCCGCCTGGTGGGCCGACCACGACGTGCTGCTCGCCCCCACGCTGGGCATCCAGCCCTTCCCTCTGGGCTGGCTGCCGCCCGACGACCTGAGCACCGCGTTCGGCCGTACGGGGCCCGCCGTCGCGTTCACCTCCCCGTTCAACGCCACGGGTCAGCCCGCGATCTCCCTGCCGCTGCACAGGACCCCCGCAGGGCTCCCCGTCGGCGTGCAGCTGATCGCCGCGGCCGGCAGGGAGGATCTGCTCGTACGGCTGGCCGCCCAGATCGAGCACGCCCGGCCCTTCGATCACGCCGCCATGCGTTAGGGAACCTCCCTCACGGGTAATGCGTTATATCGCGAAGAGGAGGTACTCGCGATGGTGAAGGCATCCAGGGCCGCTGCGGTCTGGAAGACGTACAGAGAGGTCAGCACGCCGGGCTCGCCAGGCATCCTGACCAGGATCAGGGCGATCCCCCGCCTGATCGGCGGCGTGATGCGGGGCGACTACCAGGGCATGGGCAAGAGCAAGCTGGCCATGATGGCGCTCGGCGTGGCCTACATCGTCTCGCCGGTCGACCTGGTCCCCGAGTTCCTGGTGCTCATCGGTGTCGCGGACGACTTCGGTGTGTTCCTGTGGCTGGCGGCCTCGATGCTCGGCGAGAGCGGCCGATACGTCGAGTGGGAGCGCAAGCGCATCATGGGACAGGTCCAGCGCTGACCTGAGCCGCGTTCTCCAGCAACAGCCGCAGCGCGGCAGGAGGCTGGACTGCCGACACGGGGGCCCCGCCGTCGATCACCATGGAGGGGACCCCTGCGACGCCGAGCTCGGCCGCGCGCCGCTCGTCGGCCCTGACCCGCTCGGCGTAGGCGTCGCCGGCCAGCAGGGCGCGCACCTCGTCCGCCTCCAGCCCGGCCTCGACGGCCAGGCGCTCCAGCACCACGGGGTCGGCCACGTCGAGCCCCTCGGTGTGGTAACCGCGCAGCAGCCGCTCCATCACCTCGTCGGCCAGCCCGCGATCGGCGGCCAGATGGCACAGCCTGTGGGCGTCGAAGGTGTTCACCGGCCGGGCCAGATGCAGGTTGAGCTCCAGGCCCTCGGCCGCTCCCAGCGCCTGGATGTGAGCGACCCTGGCCTCGGCCTGGTCGCCCCACCACTCCCTCATCGCCTCGGCGGCGCTCTGTCCCGGTTCGCGTCCTGACTCGGGGGCGAGCTCGAGGCTCCGCCAGATGATCTGCACCTGGTCACGCCCGTCGACCTGGCTCAACGCAGCGGCGACGCGCCGCTTGCCGATGTAGCACCAGGGGCACAGGACATCGACGTAGATCTCCACCTGCATGGGGGTTCCTCTGCTGGAAAACGGATCAGACGATCCGCATTCTGCGACCTCAACCACGCTTGAGATCAAGCCGTGCTCAGAGCTGCTCCATCCGCAGCCAGGCGCGTGAGGGAAGCGGGTGGCCGAACAGGCGGGCGGCGTTGCCGTAGGCGACTCTGGCGATGTCGGCGGGCGGAAGGGTGCCCAGGTTGCGGGCCACCGCCTGCTGCGTGTCGGGCCAGGTCGAGTCGGAGTGCGGATATCCGCTCTCCAGCAGGACGTGGTCGAGGCCGACGGCCAGCCGTACGCCCGAGAGCGCGTGGTCGTCGAGGGTGCCGAAGAAGAAGTTGCGGCGCAGGACCTCGCTGGGCTTCAGGCCGCCCTCCCACAGCGCCTCGGTGCCCACGGGGTGGTCGAGGGCGTAGTCGGCCCGCTCGGCCAGCATGGGCAGCCAGCCCACGGCGCCCTCGACGACGAGGATGCGCAGGTTGGGGAAGCGCAGCGGCACCCCCGACCAGAGCCAGTCGGCACAGGCGAACATCGCGCTCGCCGGCATGAGCGTGGTGATGGCCTCGATGGGCGTGTCGGGGGAGGGGACCGGCGACCACGACGAGGCGCCGGTGTGGAGGCAGACGACGGTGCCCGTCTCCTCGCAGGCGGCGAAGAACGGGTCCCAGTGCTGCGTGTGGATCGACGGCAGCCGCAGCCTGGTGGGGAACTCGGGGAAGACGACGGCCTTGAAGCCGCGCGCGGCGTTGGCGCGGATCTCCTTGGCGGCGACCTCGGGGTCGGGCAGCCAGGGCAGCTGCAGGCCGATGATGCGCTCGGGATAGGTGCCGGCCCACACGTCGATGTGCCAGTCGTTCCAGGCCTTGGTCAGCGCGAGGCCGAGCTCCTGGTCGCGGGTCCTGGCGAACGGCATGCCCGACTGGCCGGCGAGCATGCCGGGGAAGCAGAGCGCCGCCCAGATGCCGGCGAGGTCCATGTCCTCGATGCGGGCCTCGATGTCGTAGCAGCCAGGGCGCATGTCCTCGAACCTGACGGGGTCGAGGGTCCACTGCTCGCGTGGCAGCCCTGCGCCGACGTCGAGCCCCGCGCAGGGGTAGGTGGCTCCGCCGTACCGCCAGACCTGGTGACCAGCCTCGGTCTCGACCACCTTGGGGGCCGCGTCGGCGTGTTTCGCCGCCACTCGGTCCTCGAAAAGGTCTGGAGGCTCGATCAGGTGATCATCGGCAGAGATGATCACATAGTCGCGCCGCCTCGGCTCGGGGTCGGGAAGGAGCGGCGTAGTCACGCAGGCAACGGTACGACGTGCGCATCACGTCGAACAAGCCGACTGGTCACCTGTTGGTATCGGGCGCTCACCGGGGATCATCCAGGAGTACGGCCCGCAGCCGCCCGATCGTCGCCTGGTCGACATCGAGCACGTCGGCGCAGTAGCGCTCGACGGAGCCGTGCCGCGCGGCCAGGTCGGTGAGGAAGTGGCGCATCGCCTCGGCCGGCGCCATGCCGAACCCCGGCCACAGCGTGGCCTCGGGGTGTCTGGCCTTCCAGTCGGCGATGAAGCGCTCGGTGGCCAGGCCGGTGAGAGCGTAGTCGGCGACGATGTCGTCCTCGGCGACGCCGACCAGCGACAGCACCAGCGCCGTGAGGACGCCGGTGCGGTCCTTGCCCGCCGCGCAGTGGACGACGACGGGCGCGCCGGCCTCGTCGGCGATGGTCCGGACGGCGAAGCCGAGCCGGTCGGCGCCGTCCTCTGTGACCTCCAGGTACCGGTCGGCCAGGAACCTGCCGACGCCCAGCTCGGGGTCGTAGGTCTCGACGTTCCACCTGCGGACCTCCACGGGGAGGTTGTGGTAGGTCAGGCCGTCGGTGTCGGGGACGCGGCCCGTGCGCTCGATCTCGAAGGGGTGGCGCAGGTCGAGCACCGTGCGGATCCCGAGGGCCAGGAACCTGTCGAGGTCGTCGCCCGACAGCCAGCCGAGGGAGTCGGCGCGGTAGAACCTCCGCCACTGCACGGTCCGTCCGTCGCGGGTGACATACCCGCCGATATCGCGGAAGTTGTGGAGCCGCAGGAATTCGAGATGGCGCGTCACGGGAAATACCCTACTTTGGGAGCATGGATACCGCCCGCCCGCTCACGCCTCGACGGAGGGAGCGGCTGTCTTGTGGCGATCCTGCTCGCCTTCGTCGTCGGGCTGGGTATCGCCGGGCTCTCCGGCCTGTTCGGCTGACCTGTCCTGCACCTCGCGCCTGATCATCAGCAGCCACCCGCCGACGGCCACCCCGATGAACAGCCACCACTGGATGCCGTAGGCGAAGTTGAGGCCGCCGCCGGCGCCCACGTCGGGCGGGGGCACGGGCTCGGGCGCAGGCGAGATCGCGGGCCGCTGCTCGGTCAGCGAGACGTACCCGCCCACCAGCTCGTACGGCAGGCCCTTGCCGATGGCCTCGGCGTTGATCAGCAGGACCTGGCCAGGGGGCAGCCCGCCGCGATCCCTGATGCCCGAGGAGGCCTCGGTCTCGCTCGGCCGCAGCCGTCCTGTGACGGTCACCTGCCCCGAAGGAGCGGCGGGCACCTCGGGCAGGGCGTCGGCCGTCGCGCCCGCCTTGACCCAGCCTCTGTTCACGAGCACCGCCTGGCCCTGGCCCGTCACCAGAGGGGTCAGCACGTAGAAGCCGAGCTGGCTGTTCTGCGTGCGCCTGCGGACCAGCAGCGCGTGGGCGGGGTCGTAGGTGCCCTGGACGGTGACAGTTCTGTAGCGGTTGCCGTTGTCGACCGCCCCGCCGGGAGCGACGAGCTCGGTGAGGGGAACGGGCTCGGCCTCGAGGTTCCTCGTGACGACGTCGCTGTTGGCCGAGCGTTCCTCGTAGCGCCCGAACTGCCATTGGCCCAGAAAGACGAAGGCGGGGATGACCAGCAGCACCACGACGTGGAGCGCCAGCCACCTGGGCGTGAGCAGGAACCGGTACACGTCTTCAGGGTAGGCACTCTCCACACCGGTCCCGCACCGAACCCGGGACAGAGAGCGCGGTCATCGTCTACGGTCGGGATTTGTCTCCCCATCCCCTCAGGAGCTGCACCTCTTCATGGCCGTGCTCACCGCGCCTCACGCGGTCGTCATGCCGCGCATGTCGGCGATCCTCCGGCATGCCGCGCCCAGGGTCCTCGAAAGCATGATCATGCCGGTCGCCTCGTTCTATCTGGGGCTGATCGTGGCCGGCATCCCCGGCGGCATCGCGGCGATGGTCCTGTGGGTCTACGGCGGCGCGGGCTGGCGGCTGGTGAAGCGCTCCGACGTGCCGGGCTCGGTGCTCCTGGCCGCCCTGATGGTCACCGTACGGCTGGTGCTCGCGGTGGTCTTCCACGACCCGAAGTGGTTCTTCCTCATCCCCACACTGGGCATCTTCTGCGCCAGCGCCACCTTCCTGTGCACGACGAGGGCGCGCAGGCCGATGCTCCAACGGGTGGCGGCCGACCTGGTGCCCATGCCCGACGAGGTCCAGCGGCATCCGCTGATGCGCCGCTTCTTCGCCCGCCAGTCGCTCCTGTGGGGAGGCGCGCAGCTGCTCAACGGCACCTTCACCCTGTGGATGCTGTTCCACGAGGCCATGGGCGTCTTCCTGGTCGTCCGCACGGCCGGCGTGGCCCTGCTCCTGGGCGGCGTGGCCCTCGGGTCGGTGCTCGACTTCCGCAGGACCCTAGGCGCTCTTCAGCTTCGCCCCTGAGCCCGGCAGCGCCGTCACCTCGCGCGGGCCCTCCACCTCGTGCCCGTCGGCGCACCTGAAGTGCTGCTCGAGTGCGGCGCCGCAGTCGCGGTGCGTGAGCAGCATGGGCGGCCCGTCGTCGTCGGCCACGTACTTGTCGCCCCAGTGCATCAGCGCGACCAGGATCGGATAGAGGTCGCGGCCCTTCTGCGTGAGGCGGTACTCGTCACGCTGGCGCTGCCCAGGGTCGCGGTAGGGCACCTTGCGCAGGAGCCCCTCGTCCACCAGGCGGTTCAGCCGCGCGCTCAGCACCTGGCGCGGGGCGCCCGTGACGGCCTGCATGTCGGCGAAGCGCCGTATGCCGCTGAACGCCTCGCGGAGCACCAGGAAGGTCCACTTCTCCCCGACGATGTCCAGGGTCCGCTCGATCGAGCAGTTGTCCACCCGGATGCGCACGCTCATAGGTGAAGAGTACTTCGCGCGAACGCTGAGTCCAATTGACAGACTCAGCGTGCGGCGGAATGCTGAGTCTGTGATTGGAACTCAGATCCGTCCTGCCGGGCCGTACGACGAGGCGCGGATCAGGCGCTTCCTGGTGGGTTTGTCGCTCCACACCCAGACCCTGAGGTTCTTCACCGGGATTCCGTCGCCCAAGGACGCCCTGGTGCGCGCGCTGCTGGCGGTGGACGGCCAGCGCGACGCGATCGTCGCCGAGCGGGACGGCGAGATCATCGGCCACGCGATGAGCTACAGGGGCGGTCTCGCGGACGTGGAGATCGCGATCGTGGTCACCGACGAGTGGCAGGGTCGCGGCCTCGGTCGCAAGCTGATCGCCACGCTCCTCGGCAGGGCCGCCGGCGCCGGCGCGACGACAGTCGGCATGGACGTCCTCGGCGAGAACAGAAAGGTGCTCAAGCTCATCAGGCGGATGTGGCCCGACGCGAAGATGACAGTCTCTTCCGGGGCCGTCGAAGTGACCGCTATGATCCAACCGGCCGTGACATTTGCGGAACAACGTTCTGTTGGACCACCATTGACCTCATGAAGACGCACGTGAGTGGTGCCAAGAACGGACGCGACGGGCGCACCCGCATCATCGAGGGCGCCCTCAGGCGTTTCAGCCAGGACGGGGTCTCCGCCACCACGCTGGCCAGCCTCCGCGAAGAGAGCGGCGTCAGCGTCGGCAGCTTCTACCACCACTTCGCCAGCAAGGAGCACGTCTTCGGCGTGCTCTACTCGGAGATCCTCAACGCCTACCAGCAGGCGTTCGTCGCCGAGCTGGTCGGACACCAGGACGCCCGCGCCGGCATCGAGGCGGTCGTGGCCTTCCACATGCGCTGGGCGGGCGAGCACCCCGAGCGGGCCAGGATCCTGATCAGCGAGCGCCCGCCGCGCAAGAACGAGCCGGGCGGCCCCGAGGTCGCCGAGGCCCGCCGCGCCTTCTTCCGCCAGGTCGCCGACTGGTGGCGCCCGCACATGAAGAACGGCCTGCTCCAGCCGGTCGCGCCGACGATGTGCTACGTGCTCTGGCTCGGTCCCGCCCAGGAGATGTGCCGCCTGTGGTTCGCGGGCGCGCACGCCCCGAGCGAGGAGGAGATCAAGGGCCTGGGTCAGGCGGCATGGCAGAGCCTGCGCCAGAGCGACAGGGAGCAATGATCCAGGCACCCTCTGTGGTGTTATTGTCGCGATTGTGAGACGACCGCGTGCGCTTCTCCTGACCGGCTTGCCGGAGCGCGCCCTCGCGCGGTTGCGCGAGGTGGCCGACGTGGCCGAGGTCGCCGAAAAACCTCGCCTCGGCTTCTCCGACGAGCAGCTGGCCGACCTGGTGATCGAGACGGGCGCCAGCGTTCTGATCGTCGACCACGACGAGGTCCGCCGATGCGTTCTCGACCTTCCCCTCGACATCGTGGCCTGCATGGGCGCCCTCACCACCATCGACCTGGCGCTGGCGGCCGAGCGCGGCGTGACCGTGCTCCACGACACCGACCAGGACGCCGACGCCGTCGCCGAGCTCACGCTCGCGCTGCTGTTCGCGGTCAGCAGGAACATCGTCGCCGCCGACAGAGAGGTACGGCGGGGCACGGCAGGCCGCAAGCGGGTGCCGGCCGCCGAGCGCTACCGGGGTTCGCGGCTGTCGGGCCGTACGTTCGGGGTGGTCGGGCTCGGCAGGGTGGGCAGGGCCGTGCAGTGGCGCGCCCAGGGGCTCGGGATGCGGGTGATCGCCTGCGACCCTCACGTGCCCGAGGCCACCCACACCCTGCCCCAGCTGCTGTCGGAGGCCGACGTCGTGTCGCTGCACGTGCCGGTCACCGCCGAGACCAGAGGGTTCATCGGCGACACCGAGCTGGCGTCGATGCGGCCTGGAGCGATCTACCTGAACACCTCTCGCGGCGCGCTGCACGACATGTCCGCCCTCGTGGACGCGTTGCGATGGGGCCATCTCGGCGGGGCGGGGCTCGACCACTTCGAAGGCGAGTGGCTGGACCCCGCGCACCCGCTGGCCAGGTTGCCCAACGTCGTGCTGACCCCGCACCTGGGCCAGGCCACGGGCGAGACGGCCGAGGACAGGGCCGAGTCGATCGTGGAGGACATCGCCAGGCTCCTGCGCGGCGAGGCGCCCAGGCACGCCTGCACGCCCGTGGGCGCGCGCGTCACCGCCTAGGAACGTGCCAGTGGCGGCGGTCGAGGGTGATGTCGAGGGCGATCTCGTGCCGGTGCCGCCGCAGACCGGGAACCCGCACCCTGTCGTGGACGTCGAAGCGGCCGTGCCCGGCGGTGCCGAAGCCGAGCTCACCGGTGAAGACCCGCAGGTCGTCGCGGTTGCCGCAGCTCGGACACGTCCACGCGACCCTGTCGAGTCCGCGGTCGTAGTCGGAGCAGGCGCTGAAGTACTCCTCGGGCCTGAACCTGGTCTCGCAGGCGAGGCAGGGAAGCAGCATCGGTTCCGTTTCCTCCGGCGCGGTTGTGGTGCACAAGGAGTATGACAGACGTAACGGTGCGATTACCCTCAGTCTCGGATCTAGGATGAGCGGGTGGAACGACTGCGCGACCATCTCCTGAAGACCGGCTACACGATCGACGGCGTTCGTGAACGGCTCGGCGACATGGCGGCCTCGGCGTTGGCCAGGGAGGAGCTGGTCCCGGCGCTCAGGGCGACCAGGAGCGGCGATCCGCTCGACACGTTGATCCGCCTGTGGTGGCTCGGCGTGCCCGTCAGCGCGACCGGCCTGCCGTTCGAGGTGATGGAGTCGGGCCTGGTCGAGTTCGACGGCGACGAGGTGCGTTCCACGGTGCACCTGCAGCCGTGGGAGGAGCACTCCTTCGTCGTCTCCGACAGGAAGGTCAGGCCCGGCGACCCCGCGCTGCGCTCCGACCACGTCGTCGGCGCGGGCGGCGCCTCGGCCAACCTCGCCCAGCTCGTCTCCCGCAGGCCGGTCGAGCGCGCGCTCGACCTCGGCACCGGCTGCGGCGTGCAGGTGCTGCACCTGGCCGAGCGGGCCGACAGGATCGTCGCCACCGACCTGAACCCGCGAGCGGTGGAGCTGGCCCGCCTGAGCTGGCGGCTGTCCGGCGTCACGGACGTGGACGCCCGCGTCGGCTCGCTGTTCGAGCCCGTCGAGGGCGAGCTGTTCGACCTCGTCGTCTCCAACCCGCCCTTCGTGATCTCCCCGGGGGGCCACCTGACCTACCGCGAGACCGGCGCCGAGGGCGACGCCTTCTGCCGCGACCTCGTACGGCAGGCGCCCACCTACCTCAACCCCCACGGCCACGCCCAGTTCCTGGCCAACTGGCTGCACGTCGAGGGCGAGGACTGGCGCGACAGGGTGGGCGGCTGGGTGGGGGAGACGGGCTGCGACGGCTGGGTGGTCGAGCGCGACGTGCAGGACCCCGCCGAGTACGTCGAGCTGTGGCTGCGCGACGCGGCCGAGCAGGGCACCCCCGCCTACGCCGCCCGCTACGACGAGTGGCTGTCCTGGTTCGAGGCGAACAGGGTGGAGGGCATCGGCTTCGGCTGGATCACGCTGCGCAACTCGGGCACGCTCGACCCGGTGGTCCGCGTCGAGCGCCTGACCCACCAGGTCGCGCTGCCCGTCGGCGGCTACGTGGACGACGTGCTCGACTCGATCGCCGCCGCCCACCGCACCCGCGACCTCGAGACGGCCAGGCTGCGCGTCGCCGAGGGCCTGCTCGACGAGCGCATCGGCGCGCCTGGAGCCGAGGACCCCTCACGCATCGTGCTGCGCCAGACCCGCGGCCTGCTCCGCAGCACCGACGTCGGCACGGTGGAGGCGGCGCTTGCCGGGGTCTGCGACGGCGAGCTGGCTCTCGGCCCGCTGCTCAACGTGATCGCCGAGCTGGTGGACGACGGCGAGCACCTGCGCGCCGACGCCCTCCGCCCGTTGATCGCCGAGGGCTACTTCCAGCTCTGACCGGCGAACTCCTCCACGAGCTCCGGCCCTACGAAGGCGTACATCTCGACGATCCTGTCGTCCACGATCGTGAAGGCCAGCAGGGAGAACGGCCTGCCGTCCGGCGTCGCCGCCACCACGCCCGCGGCGCCGTTGATCAGCACGGGGTGCGCGCCGGAGGCCACGCGCGCGAAGGTCATCGCCTGCTCGGCCACGGCCGCGGCGCCGCGCAGGACCGTCAGATGACCGAGAGCGGCCGCGCGCTGCACGACGCTCGGGTCGAGCACCGCGACGAGCGCCTGGAAGTCGCCGCCGCGGGCGGCCGCCAGGAAGGCGTCGACCACCTTGCGCTGACGGGAGAGGTCGCTGTCGGGCACCGGGGCCACCCCCTGCACCCTGCGGCGCGCCCTGCTGGCCAGCTGCCTGGTGGCGGAGGGGGCGCGTTCGACGATCGGCGCGATCTCCTCGAACGGCACCGCGAACATGTCGTGCAGCACGAAGGCGAGCCGCTCGGCGGGTGCGAGCGTGTCGAGCACCACGAGCATCGCCAGACCGACCGAGTCGGCCAGCATCGCCTCACGTTCGGGATCCCCCGGCTGATCGCCGGCCACGATCGGATCGGGCAGCCGCTCGCCCACGGGCTCCTCGCGCCGCTCGCGTGAGCGCAGCATGTCCAGGCACACCCGTCCGACCACCGTGGTCAGCCACCCGCCCAGATTCTCCACGTCATTGGTGTCGGTACGGCTCAGCCGCAGCCAGCCCTCCTGGACGGCGTCGTCCGCCTCGCTCAACGAGCCGAGCATCCGGTAGGCGACCGCCTTCAGATGGGTGCGGTGCTCCTCGAATCGCAGGGCCAGCTCATTGTTCGCGTCCATCGGTCACATTCTCTCGTCGCGGGTCGTCATGGAGGTGACAGGCCAAGAACACTGGAGGAAGCACTCATGAAAGCACGAATGGGCAACCCCGCTGTCGTCGTCCCCGACGCGATGCAGACCCTGCTGAAGCTCGGCAAGGTCGTGAAGAAGTGCGGTGTGCCAGAGATCACGCTCCATCTCGTCTACCTGCGCGCGAGCCAGATCAACGGCTGCGGCGTCTGCGTCGACATGCACGCCCGCGACCTCAAGAAGGCGGGGGAGAGCGACGAGCGGCTCTGGTCGGTGGCGGGCTGGCGGGACACGCCGTACTTCACCGACGAGGAGCGGGCCGCGCTGGCGCTGGCCGAGGCCGTCACCCGGCTGGCCGACCGGCCCGAGTCGGTCTCGGACGAGATCTGGGACGCGGCGGCCGATCACTACGACGAGCAGGCGCTCGGGGCGCTGGTCCTGGCGATCTCCACGGTCAATCTGTGGAACCGGCTCAACGCCAGCACCAAGCAGGTCGCAGGCGACTGGTCCTAGAGGAGCGAGAGATGACGAACATCAAGGGCACGATGCTCCTCCCCGGTGACGAGGGGTTCGAGCAGGCGGCGAAGCCGTGGAACCTGTCGGTCGCCCAGCCGGTCGCGGCCGTGGTGGAGGCCCAGGACGCCGACGACGTGGCGGCGGTGGTCCGCCACGCCAGGCAGGCGGGACTGTCGGTGACGGCGCAGCCGAGCGGTCACGGCGCGTCGGGCGACACCGAGGGCGCGATCCTGCTGCGTACGGGCAGGCTCGACGAGGTGCGGATCAACGTGGACGAGCGGTGGGCCCGCGTGGGCGCGGGCGCCAGGTGGGGCCAGGTGCAGGCCGCCGCGGGCGCGCACGGCCTGACAGCTCTCGGGGGCAGCTCGCCCGTGGTGTCCGTGGCCGGCTACACCCTCGGCGGCGGCCTGAGCTGGTTCAGTCGCGCGTACGGCTGGGCCGCCGACAGCGTCAGGGCCTTCGAGACCGTCGACGCCGACGGCACCATGGCCAGGGTCAGCGCCGACTCCGACGCCGACCTGTTCTGGGCGCTCAGGGGCGGCGGCGGTGACTACGCGCTGGTCACCGCGATCGAGTTCGACCTCTACCCGGCTCCCGACCTCTACGGCGGGCGGATGATCTGGCACGCCGACCGCACGGCCGAGGTGCTGGACGCCTTCAGGGAGATCACCGCCGAGGCCCCGCCCGAGCTGTCGGTCTGGCTGAACCGGCTGCGCTTCCCCTCTGCGCCGCCCATGGTCGCCGTGGACGTGACCTACCTGGGCGAGAGCGCCGAGGCGCAGTCCCTGCTGAGCCGCCTCGACAAGATCGACGGGGTGATGAGCGACACGCGCGCCGACATGGCCGTGGCCGACCTGGGCGACATCGCCGCGGAGCCCAAGGATCCCGGCCCCGCGCTGTCCCGCGCGGAGCTGCTGACCGGGCTCGACGACGCGGCCGTGGAGATCCTGCTGGCCGAGCCGACCGAGCCGCTGATCAACGTCCAGCTCAGGCACCTGGGCGGGGCGCTGGCCGAGCAGGGGCAGGGAGCGGCCGCGGCCGTGGCCGAGCCCTACCTGCTCTACATGCTGGGCCTGTCGCTCAACCCGCAGCTGGCCCAGGCCGTCACCTCGGTCCAGGACAGGCTCGTCCGTGCGCTCGACGGCTACGTCAGCGGGCGCAAGGCGTACACCTTCCTGGCCCCCGGTGAGCGGGCGGCGGACGCCTTCCCCGAGGAGACGGCCGCCAGGCTGAGGGAGATCAAGCGGGCACGCGACCCGCAGCGGGTGATCCGCGCCAACTTCCCCGTTTGATCGGGCGTTGATTGGTTTGCATGCGCACCGGAGCACGCTCGAAGTCGTGGACACGCCCCGGGGGGTTCGAAAGAAACGGGGCGTGTCGCCCGGCCGGCCGTCGATGTGAGGCGGCTAGCCGTCACGTGGAGCATCCGGAAAACCGGGCCCCCTGGCGAAGCGTGACGGTCAGACGGTCGGTCGGGCCAACACGCACCGCACCCGAAAAGAGACCCGGCCTTGATCAACCATGTGTGGATGACACGTCTGGATGAGGAGTTGTACTTAGGACTCGACGACGACGGGAGCCCCGGCGAGGAGGATCTTGAGGTCCCCGGCCTCGGGAGCTCCGAGCCTGGTGAGGATGTCGAAGGCCTCGCGTAGGCAGTCGGCGCTCCTGGAGGAGTTCCCCGTGCCTCGCAGGGCCCTGCCGAGCACCGCGAGCGAGAGTCCCTCGCCGTAGGGGTGACCGATGTCGCGGCTGACGGCCAGGGCCTGCTCCGCGTGGCGCACGGCGTCGGCGAAGCGCTCGGCCGCGATGAACGTCTCGGCCAGCCTGACGCACACCCGCTGCTCCCACACCCGCTGGTTGCTCGCCCTGAAGAAGGCCAGGCACTCGGCGTGGTGGTGGACGGCCTCGTTGAGGCGTCCGACGCGCGACAGCACGATGCCGAGGTGGTAGCGGGCTCGGGCGGTGCCCGCCCCGCTGCCGATCTCGGTGAAGATGGCCAGGCCCTTCTCCGCGGCGGCGATGGCGTCGTCCGGACGGCCGAGGCCGAGATGGTCGCGGGCCGAGTAGCTGAGCACCAGCGCCTCGCCCGCCGGCACACCGTTCTCCCTGTAGAACGTGGTGGCCGCGTCGAACCAGCCGAGCGCCTCGTTGTGGCGGCGCAGCCGTCCGGAGACCACGGCCAGCGCGTTGAGCACCTCGCCCATGAGGACGCGCTCGTTACGGGTGGTGGACAGGTCGAGCACGAGCCTGAACTGCCCCTCGGCCTCGGGAAGCTTGTTGGCGCCGAACAGGGTGCGGCCGAGGACGTAACGGGCGCGCAGCTCGCTGCCCTCGTCGCCGATCTTGATGGCGGTGGCCAGGGTGGCCCTGGCGGCCAGGTCGAACTCCCGGGCGTGGGTGCCGGACTCCAGCAGCGGTTCCATGGCCACGATGAGATCGGCGGCCGGCAGCAGCTGCTCGGCGGCGCGCGAGAACTCGGCGGCCTGCCCGATCACCGCGAACAGGTTGTCGCCTTCGGAGATGAGCCAGGCCACGGCGTCGTCGGCCGAGGCGAACGTGCGCCCGCTGCCGACCACGACCAGATTGTCGGCGATCATGCTGCCTTCGTAGGCGAGCCGGTGCGCCGACTGGGCAGAGGCCAGGTAGAAGCCGAGCAGCCGCCTCAGCGCCATGGTTCTGGCCTGGGGCTGCTCGGTCTTGTCCATGGTCCGCCTGGCGAAGAGCTTGAGCAGATCGTGGAAGCGGTAGCGGCCCGGCGCGTGCGCTTCCAGGAGGCTGGCGTCCACCAGCGACTCCAGCAGGTCCTCGGTCTCGAGCGCGGGAAGCGCCAGGACCGCGGCCGCCGCCCCTGTCGAGATGTCGGGCCCGTTCGGCAGGCTGAGCAACCTGAAGGCGCGGGCCTGGGCGGCGTCGAGCTGGCCGTACCCGAGGGCGAAGGTGGCCTCCACGGCCAGGTCGCCCACGCGCAGCTCGTCGAGGCGGCGCTGCTCGTCGGCCAGGCGCGGCGCCAGCGAGGCGACCGTCCACGAGGGCCTCGCGGCCAGCCTGGCGGCGACGATCCGCACGGCCAGCGGCAGGAAGCCGCAGGCCGCGACGACGTCCATCGCCGCGGCCCGCTCGGCGGCCACCCGCTCGGGGCCCGCCACGGCGGCGAACAGCGACAGCGCCTCGTCGGGCTCCATCACGTCGAGGTCGATCAGCCTGGCCGAGGGCAGGTCGGCCAGCTTCACCCTGCTGGTGACCATCGCCGCGCACCCGGGCGAGCCAGGCAGCAGCTGGCTGACCTGCCGGGTGTCGCGCGCGTTGTCGAGCAGCACCAGGATGCGCCGGTCGGCCAGCAGCGAGCGGTAGAGGGCGGCCCGCTCGGACAGCCCCTCGGGGATGACGTCAGGGGGGATGCCGAGCGCGCGCAGGAACGCTCCGAGCGTCGACTCGGGCGCCGTCGCCTCGTCGGTGAAGCCGCGCAGGTCGGCGTAGAGCTGGCCGTCGGGGAACAGGTCGTCGCACGCGTGCGCCACGTGGACGGCGAGCGCGGTCTTGCCGACCCCGCCGATGCCGCAGATCGTCGCCACGGGGACGCTGTCGGTCTGGGTGGACAGCATCGTCCTCAGCCTGGCGACGAGTTCCCTGCGCCCGGTGAAGTCGTTGACGGCGGCGGGCAGCTGGGCGGGGCGAGGCAGGTCGTGGACGCTCTCCTGCTCCTCGGCGACGGGCTCGTCCACAGCGAGGCCGGGGTCGGCGGAGAGGATCTTCTGGTGCAGGGCGGCCAGCTCGGGCCCTGGCTCGATGCCCAGCTCCTCGATGAGGGCGTCGCGGGTGTCGGTGAACACCGCGAGCGCGTCGCCCTGCCGTCCGCACCGGTAGTAGGCCAGCATGAGCTGGGCGCGCAGCCGCTCACGCAGCGGGTGGTCGGCGGTGAGCGCGATGAGCTCGGAGACCACCGAGGCGTGCCTGCCGAGCTCCAGGTCGAGATCCATGAGCTGCTCGATCGCGCTGATGCGGCACTCGATCAGCCGGTCGCGCTGGTGTTCGGCGTAGGGGCCGACGGCTCCGGCCAGCGGCTCGCCCTCCCACAGCGCCAGAGCGGCGCGCAGGCTGTCGGCGGCCTCGGCCGGCCTGCCGGCCTTGCGCATCGACTCGGCCTCCTGGACCCCCCGCTCGAAGAGCGTCAGGTCGAGGGCGGAGGTGCGCAGCGCGTAACCCTTGCCGACGGAGGTGAGCAGCTCAGGGCGTGAGCGCGGTGAGCGATCGGGCTCGAGGACCGTGCGTAACCGCGAGACGTAGGTGCGCAGCGCGCCCAGAGCCCTCGGTGGCGCGTCCTCGCCCCACACCGCGTCGATCATCTCGGTCGGGGTGACCGCGCGACCCTCCCTGAGGAGCAGCATCGCGAGGATCGAACGCTGAAGCGGAGTGCCGAGATCGAGTTCGTCGCCCCCACGCCACGCGCGGATGGGACCGAGCACGGCGAAACGTAGTCCCTCACCAGCCATGCCTTCAGTCTCCAACGCAATGGAACAATTTGCTACCAATGATAGGTCCATGACCTCGCTCCCCATAGAGGCAGGTCACTTCGTTAACCAAAGCGTTGATTCCGCGTTGATCGGGCGTTGAGCCCTCCGGCGGATGCTTGTTCTCACAAGGGCATGACCCAGTTCAACGGGGGCGGTCGTGCCTTTCAGGCCCAGAAAGAACACCAGGCCCTGCCCGACGCAAGCGGGCAGGGCCTTCGTGTCCGAGTTCTGTTCGTAGGAACGTATTTATGCGGCTTCGACGAGACCGAGTCTCTGAGCCATCCGTTCTCGAACCATGGGCCACTCCGAGCTCAGGATCGAGTAGTAGGCGGTATCTCGGACCGTATCGTCGGCGCCTCGGCTGTCTGCCCGTCGCACACCGTCAAGGTGCGCGCCGAGAGCCTCGATCGCGGCCCGGGATCGCGTGTTGCGAACGTCTGCTTTGAGAGTGATGCGGTGGACGCCCCAGGTGTCGAAGGCCAGCGAGAGCATCAGGAACTTGCTCTCCCTGTTCACGCCTGTGCCCTGCGCCGCAGCGGAGAGCCAGGTGTAGCCGATGTCGGCGACGGAAGGGACTTCGCCCACCGCGCCACGCGTGCCCGGAGGCCAGGGCATGGGGCCCTGCCAGTACTCCAGGTGCATGAGGCGGGTGGCACCGACGACGCGGTCGGTGTGGAGCCACCGGATGGCGAAAGGCATCGTCCGGCCTTCCGCCTGCTCAGCCATAGCGGCCTCCACGTAGGAGACCATCTCTTCCCGCCCATCGGGAACACGAGTGAAGGCATACGTGGAGCGGTCTTCACTCGCCGCGGCGACGAGGTCATCGACCGCCGCGAGGCTGAGAGGTTCCAGGCGCACGAGGCGCCCGGACAGGGTGACAAAAGCGGGCATGAGCACATGATGGGGCTTGCGCGCCCCACGAGATACCAGGACTCACGGGCTATCTTTTGCAGCTTTCTGCAGTGATGCCGTTTCCCCAGGTCAAGGGGCTGATCGTAGGGCTCAGCGATCAGCCTGAGGAGCAAAGTTTGCCAAACCGATGCCTAGCCGTGCACCGGGGTTGGAAGCAGCGTCGCGCGCCGGGATCGCCGGGGCGCCGTCCGCTGCGCCGAGAGGGTGCGCAGACCCGTCGACAGGTGCTCGAGATTGGCCGCGATCCATGGCAGCGAGAGCGGGTCGGAGGAGGTCAGCGCGGTCATGCGCTCCTCGGGGCTCTCGCCGTACATGAGGCTGGTCGCCACCCTCACCCTGGCCGCCGAGGGGTCGTCCCCGAAGGCCTGTCCCGGGAGGACGGCGATGCCGTGATCGTTGAGCAGCAGCTTGGTCACCTCGACGGAGCCGCCCGCCTGGAGGTAGCCCAGATCCGGGTACAGGTAGAAGCCGCCCTGCGGGAGCGGCACACTGGCCCCGGCCGCCACGAAGGCCGCGTGGACGGCGTGCGCGACCACGCCGTGCAGCCTCCTGCTCCGCACGACGCGCTCGACCAACTCGGGCGGCTCGGTGAAGGCGTAGGTGGCCGCCTCCTGGACGGGAGCGGCGGGGGCCGACCAGATCTCGCTGGCGATCGCGAGCATCTTGCCGAGCAGGTCCTGGTTCGGCAGCCTGGCCACGCCGATGCGCCAGCCGCCGAGGGCCAGGCTCTTGCTCAGGCCCGTGGTGATCACGGTCCGCTCGGGAGCCAGGTCGGCGGGCGACAGGAACGGCGTCTGCGTGTCGTGGACGAGGTCGCGGTAGATCTCGTCGGAGATGATCGTGAGGTCGAGCTCGCGGGCGACCTCGACCAGGCGGCCGATGGTCTGCGGCGTCGCGAGCCGTCCCGTGGGGTTGTCGGGCAGTGTCACGAGCACGGAGCGGACGGTCCTGCCCTGGGAACGGGCGTGCAGCACGGCGGAGGCGACGCGATCGGGGTCGGGCGCCCCTCCCTCACCGGGGGGCGCAGGAACCATGATCGGTCTGGATCCGACCAGGTCGGCCTGTGCGGCGTAGCTGACCCAGCTCGGCTGGGTCAGCACGACGTCCCCGCCGATGGCCAGCAGCAGGCCGTACAGCAGCGACTTGCTGCCAGGCCCGCACACGACCAGGTCGGGTTCGGTGACGAGTCCCCTTCGAGTCCAGTAACCCGCCGCCGCCTTGCGCAACTCCGCGGCCCCCGCCACCGGCCCGTAGCCGTTCAGGTCGGAGGCGGCGACGAGCTTGTGGCGCAGCGCCGGGTGGACGGGCAGACCGGCCTCACCGAAGGCCAGGTGCAGCACGCGTTCCCCGGCGCGTCGTCTTCGCTCGATGTCTTCGTTGGCCGCCAAGGTGGCGGACAGTGTCACGGTCATGTTTGTCACGTTCCCAGCCTGGTTGTATGAAGGCATCAGCACAAGCGAGGCTTTTCATGGGTAGGCATAAGGAAGTCCGATGCTCGATTTTCGCCGTCTCATCTTGATCTGCGAGTTCTCCCGCAGAGGGAGCATCGCGGGGGTCGCCGAGTCGCTCGGCTACAGCCCTTCGGCGGTCTCGCAGCAACTGGCCGCGCTCGAACGCGAGACCGGCACCGCGCTGCTCGACCGCACCGCGCGCAGCGCCGAGCTGACCGACGCCGGGCGCAGGCTCGTCGCCCACGCCGAGCGGATCCTCACGATGGTGGAGGAGGCGGAGTCCGACCTGTCGGCGCAGGCCGGCACCCCCACCGGCCGGGTCGTGCTGACCGCCTTCCCGACGGCCGCCGTGGCCTTCGCGCCCGCGCTCGCCCGCTCGCTGCGCCGCCACACCGGGCTGACGCTGAGGCTCGGGCAGTCCCGCTCGGGCCGGGGCATGCGCGAGGTGCAGTCGGGTGAGGTGGACATCGCCCTCGTCGACGACTGGTACGGCAGGGCGCGCGACAGCGACTCCCTCAGGGTCTTCCCGCTCCTGCACGACCCCCTCGTCCTCGTCGTGCCGCGCAAGCACCGGCTCGCCGCCGTCGACGTGCCCATCGACCTGCGCGAACTGCGCGACGAGCCATGGATGGCCACGCCCGACGGCGAGCCGTCCCGCCTGGCCGTCGACAGGCTCTTCGCCGACGTCGGCGGCGCCAGGCCCACCCCGTGGGAGTTCGAGGGCCTCGGGACGATCCTCTCCCTGGTGGCCAAGGGCATCGGCATCGCCGCCGTGCCCGCGCTGGCGCTGGCGGCGGGCGTGCGCGGCATCGCCGTCAGGGAGTTCCCAGGCTCTCCCGTCGGACGCGACGTGAACGCCGTCGCCAGGGGCTCCAGCGTCCACCGTCCGTCGGTGTCGGTGACGCTGCGCGCCATCCACGTGGCCGCCCGCCTCCTCGCCGCCGATCTGGAGCCCGTACGGCTGGCGCACCGGTAGCCTTCGGTGCCGTGGCTCCCACGTACTCCATCGAGACGCTCCTGTCAGGACCGCGCGGGAAGATCGTCGCGGGCATCGACGAGGTCGGCCGCGGCGCATGGGCGGGCCCTGTCACCGTCTGCGCCGTCGTGACCGACCTGTCGCCGCCACCGGCCGGCCTGACCGACTCCAAGCAGCTGTCCGCCGCTCGCAGGGCCGCCCTGGTGCCGCTGCTGGAGTCGTGGGCGCGCGGCATCGGCTACGGCGAGGCGTCCCACACCGAGATCGACACGGTGGGGATGACAGAGGCGCTGCGCCGAGCCGCTCATCGGGCCCTGGAGGCGCTGCCCGTGCGGCCCGACGTGGTGATCCTGGACGGCTCGCACGACTACATCGGCTCGCCGTGGCCGGTCCGCCTGGAGGTGAAGGGGGACCAGGCGTCGATCTCGGTGGCGGCGGCCTCGGTGCTGGCCAAGGAGCGACGCGACGCGTACATGGCGACGATCGGGTGCGAGGAGTACGGCTTCGGCGAGAACGCGGGGTATCCGTCGCCCGTGCACCAGGGCGCCTTGGCGACGCATGGACCCACGGCGCACCATCGGCTCTCGTGGTCGTACCTGGACGACCTCCCGCAGTGGCGCCACCTCAAGATCCACCGAGACGCGGCGGTCGGCGAGGGCCAGATCTCCCTCTTCGGCTAGTTGGGACAGACCAGTTCGATGGTGGGGAAGTAGGTTCTGAAGCGCTCGACGTCACGTGTGAGACCCTGTCTCGACCTTCAAGAATCGGTCAGTATCGGTAAGGTGCGGATCGGGATATTTCTGATCGCTGCCCAGTTTCCGGGCATGCACCCAGGTCAGGTGCTGCGGGACACGGTCGAGGCGGTCGTGGCGGCAGAGGAGGCGGGGTTCGACGACGCGTGGATCGCCGAGCACCACTTCATGTCCTACGGCGTGTGCCCCTCGGCGATCACGATGGCCGCGATGGCGCTCGGGCGGACCTCGCGCATCCACCTCGGGACGGCCGTGAGCGTGCTGTCCACCCAGCACCCGGTGGCGCTGGCCGAGCAGGCGGCGATGCTGCACCACCTGTCGGGCGGACGGTTCGCCTTGGGTGTCGGCAGGGGCGGCCCCTGGGTGGATCTGGAGGTGTTCGGCACCGGGCTGCCGAGGTTCGAGCGGGGGTTGGCCGAGTCCCTGGACGTCCTGTGCGCGGCGCTGGGCCGCGACCGGGTCTCGGCGGAGGGGGAGTTCTTCGCCTTCCGCGAGGTGGCGATGGTCCCGTCGGCGCGGATGACTCCCGTGGTGGCGTGCACGTCGCAGGAGACGACCCGGCTGGCGGCCGAACGCGGCCTGCCGATGCTGCTCGGCATGCACATCGACGACGAGGAGAAGGCGGCGGCCGTCGCTTCCTATGAGGCGACCCGCCGCTCGACGCTCTCGGGCGGCGGCCTGGGGGAGGGCGACGGCGTCGCGCATGTGGCCGCGGCCGTGGGGTTCGTGGGGGACAGCACCGCGCGGGCCGTACGGGAGCTGCGCGAGGCGATGCCGCGGTGGCTCGAGCCCGGGCTGGCCGGATACGTGCCGGTGGACGGCAGGGCGCGGCCGGTGCGGGAGGTCGGGAAGTACGTGGAGTTCCTGACGGAGGTGCATCCGGTCGGCGACGCCGATCACTGCGTCGCGGCGATCGAGCGGACCAGGGAGGCCACCGGGATCGAGCATCTCGTCCTGATGGTCGAGGGCGCGGGAGACACGGCCCGCACCCTCGAGAACATCAGGCGCCTGGGCGCCGAGGTGCTACCGAGGCTCAGCAGTCGACGAGCTCGGGACTCTGGTTGAGGATCTGCGCCCTCGGGGTGACGAACTCGCGCAGGGCTTCGGTGGCGGCCGGGTCGAACACCGCGACCCTGTGGCAGTTCTGGAAGGCGAGCCGTACCCCGAAGTGACGTTCGAGGGCGCCGCGCATCGAGTCGCTCGCCAGGCAGCGAAGGAGCTGGCCGCGGGCCTCCTCGTCGGGCGGCGGGGTGTGGTTGTCGGTGAACTCGGCGCCTGAGTGCTCACGCTGCTTGACCAGCTCGCTGATCATCGACCAGGCGTAGGGCAGGGAGTCGCGGACGCAGGCGACGAAGGCCGCGTCGTCCACGTGTCCGGCCTTGGCCTGTTCGAGTAGATCGTTCGGAACGGTCAGCGACATGCTGTCTCCTCTCAAAGGGAACTACTTGACGCTAGGTGGGGAGTCGGGAGTGCTCCAGATGGCTTAAGGGCGACAGTCGAGTGACGCGGGGCCGTACACGAAGCCGGGATCGATCTGCGCGGACAGGTCGAGCCCCGTGCGCTCGTTGGCCCAGGCGCGGGCGTTGCGCAGGTGGAACTCCGCCGCCTGGTGGCCGAAGCGAACCCAGTCCTTCTCGCGCGAGTCGACCGCCTTGACCAGCACCGACAGCGCCTCGGCGTTGGCGGGCTCCAGGTCGTCGAGGGTGAAGGGGCGGCCCTGCTCCATGGCGCGGACCGCCGTGGAGTGCTCCATCCAGGTCAGCAGGTCGTCGCCGACGTGCTCGCGCAGGAACTCCACGTCGTCGGGTCCGTGCACCTTGTTGCCGACCACCGCGATGGGGACGTCGTAGTCGGCGGCGTACTCGCGGTACTGCCGGTAGACGCTCACGCCCTGCCTGGTCGGCTCCGCGACGAGGAACGTCAGGTCGAACCTGGTGAACAGGCCGGAGGCGAAGGAGTCGGCACCGGCGGTCATGTCCACGACCACGTACTCGCCGTGCCCGTCGACCAGGTGGTTGAGCAGCAGCTCCACCGCGCCGACCTTGGAGTGGTAGCAGGCCACGCCGAGGTCGTCCTCGCTGAAGGGCCCGGTGGCCATGAGGCGCGGCCCCTCGGGGGTCCGCACGGTGTACGGCAGGTCGTCGAAGCGAAGGATGCGGGAGCCGCGCCCCGGCGGGGTCGTCTTGACCATCGCCTCGGCGCTCGCGATCAGGGGGTTGGAGCCGCGCAGCAGCTCCTTGATCTCCGTGAGGTGCGCGCCGAGCGGCTCGGGCGCCTCCTCAAGGCCGAGCACCAGCGCCAGGTGCTGGTTGATGTCGGCGTCGACGGCGACCACGGGGTCGCCCAGACTCGCCACGTATCTCGCGAACAGTGCGGACACCGTGGTCTTGCCGCTGCCGCCCTTGCCAACGAACGCCACTCTCACGTCGACGATCCCATCTGAGTATGAAAACCGTTTCCGATTGAGCATGGCACAGCGGAGCGCGGGAGGCGGCCCGGATGCCGAAGGATTTTGCCGAACCGGCGAACAACCCACGGCGAACCCTGGCGCTGCTCTGTCCGTCTCGAGTGACAAACTCGTGAGCCGTTCACGGTTAGGGGGTGGCGCGGGAGGTGACGATCTGGGCGAAGGTGATCTCGGTGAGCAGGCGCTCCTCGTGTTCGCGTAGCGCGGTCCACAGCTCGGCGAGCGGCTGCGCCACCCCCGGGTAGTCGCCGTGCTCGTGCCGTCCCTCGATCAGCAGGATCACCTCCGCCAGCGTGATCTCGTCGGCGGGCCTGGCGAGCCAGTACCCGCCTTCGGGTCCGCGCTGGCTGCGGATGAGTCCCGCTCTGCGGAGTGGGAGCAGGATGTTGTCGAGGAACTTGCGGGGGATGCCCTGCACGGTGGCGATCCGTTCGGCGGGGACAGGCCCTGGTGGCGCCGCGGCCAGCTCGGTCAGCGCCCGCAACGCGTACTGGGTTCGCGCGGACAGATGCATCAGCCTGCCCGCAGGCCCCAGCGGCGGCGCAGGGCGTTGTCGCCGGTCTCGAAGAGCAGGTCGATGACGATGCCGAGCACCAGGACGACGATCATCGTGGCCAGGAGGCCCGCCGAGTCGGCCAGTTCCCTGGCGTAGTGGAGCTGTTCGCCGAGCGAGGGCTGGTTGGCGATGATGACCACGATCTCGCCCGCCATCAGCGACCGCCAGGCGAAGGCCCAGCCCTGCTTGAGGCCGGCGAGGAACGACGGCAGGGACGCGGGCAGGATCACGTGCAGGTAGAGCTGGAGCCTGCGGAAGCCGAGCACGTGTCCCGCGCGTAGGAGGAGCGGCGGGGTGTAGTCGACGCCGGTGATGAGGCCGTTGGCGATGGAGGGTGCGGCTCCGAGGATCACCACGAAGATGATGGCGCTCTCGCTCAGCTTGAACAGCAGGATCGCCAGGGGGAACCAGGCGATCGACGGCATGGTCTGCAGGCCGGTGATGAGCGAGCCGAAGGCGGCCCGCAGCACCTTGATCCTGGAGACGAGCGCACCGACGATCAGCCCGATCAGGACGGCGGCGGCGAAGCCGGTGACCGCGCGGCGCATGGTGACCCCGACGGCCTGCCAGAACTCGGCGGTGCCGAGGCGCTCGTACAGGACAGGGAAGACCTCCGTGGGGCCGGCGAAGACCCAGGGCTCCCAGAACCCGGCCCAGACCACGCCCTGCCAGATGGCCAGCACGATGCCGACGGCGAGGGTGATCGGCCACAACCTGGCCCAGAGGCGGGTGACGAGGTGGCGGCGTCGCTTCTCCTGGATCTCGAGGGCGTCGAGACCGGCCAGCTGGGCCGCGTGCGTGTCGGTGCTCACGAGCGCGCTCCTCCGTTCCGCGCCGAGGCGGTCTCCGCCGGATGGTTCCGCGCCGAAACGGTCCCTTCCGTGTGGTTCTGTGCCGAAGCCGTCTCAGCCGAAGCCGTCTCCGCCGAGGCGGTCTCCGCCGGAGGCGTGGCCGTCTGTTCGGCGGAAGGCTGTGGGGAGGGTTCGGCGGGGCGGGCGGCGGAGGTCCTGCCTGAGGTCTCCGCGTGGCGGGCGACCTCCTGCTTGAGCTGGTCGGTGATGCGGGCGGCCAGCGTCGCCACCTCCGCCGAGTCCGTACGGCGAGGCCGCGCCAACCGCACGGGGAACTCCTCGACGACCTTGCCGGGCCTGCTGCTCAGCAGCACGACCCGGTCGCCAAGCCGTACGGCCTCGCGGACGTTGTGGGTGACGAACAGGACCGACAGCTCCCGCTCGCGCCAGATCCGCTCCAGCTCGTCGTGCAGCAGGTCGCGGGTCATGGCGTCGAGCGCGCCGAACGGCTCGTCCATGAGCAGCACGTCGGCGTCCTGGGCCAGCGAGCGGGCCAGGGCGACGCGCTGGCGCATGCCGCCGGACAGTTCGTGGGGCCGCTTCCTGCCGAAGCCGCCCAGGTGGACCATCTCCAGGAACTCCTCCGCCCTGGCGCGCCGCTCGCGCCTGGGCAGCTCCCTCATCGCCATCTCGACGTTGGCGGCGACGGTGAGCCAGGGGAACAGCGCGGGCTCCTGGAACATCATCGCGACCCTGCGGCCCGTCGTGGTGATCTGGCCCGCCGTGGGCTCGTCGAGCCCGGCGACGAGCGAGAGCAGCGTGCTCTTGCCGCAGCCGGAGGCGCCCAGGAGGCAGACGAACTCACCTGGGGCGACGCTCAGCCCGACCCTGTCGAGCGCGAGCAGGTCGCCGTAGCGCTTGGAGACTGCATCGAGTCGTACCGCGACCTGGCGGTCCACCTGGACGGTCACCTCACTTGTCCTTGATCGACTGCTGGCCCTTGGCGGCCAGGACCTCGTTGAGGGTCTTCAGGGCGTAGATGCCGTTGAGGTCGACGGGCTTGAGCAGACCGACCTTCACGGCGTGGTCCGCGCTGCCGGTGAGCGAGGAGGCGATCGGGTCGTTGGTGAAGGTGATGTTCTTGAACGCGCTGGCCAGCACCTCGGGCTTGAGCGGCTTGCCGGTCAGCCTCTGGACGGAGGCGTTGACGACCTTGGCAGCGGCGTCGGGGTCGGCGTTGATCTCCTGAGTGGACTGCACGTGCGCCTCGACGAGCTTCTTGAGCAGGTCGGGGTTGGCCTTGGCCCACTCCTGGCGGACGATCAGGTGGGTGATCACAAACTGCTTGCCGGGCCAGAGCTCGCGCTCGTCCTGAAGGATCTTGCCCTTGCTCTCGATGACCAGGCGGCTGGCGAACGGCTCGGGCACCCACGCGCCGTCGATGTCGCCGGTGGCGAAGGTCTGGAGCGTCTGGGAGTTCTCCTGCGGGACGATGCTGACCTCGCCGCCGCCCTTGGTGTCGGTCTTGATGCCCTTCTCCAGCAGCCAGTGCCGCAGGGCCACGTCCTGGGTGTTGCCGAGCTGCGGCGTGGCGATCTTCTTGCCTTTGAGGTCCTCGACGGAGTTGATCTCCGGCTTGACGACGAGGAAGACGCCGCCCGAGGCGGCGCCAGCGACGATGTTGATCGCCTTGCCCTTGGACTTCTCCCAGGCGTTGATGGCCGGGTTCGGGCCGATGTAGGTGGCGTCGACCGCGCCGGAGAAGACCGCCTCGATGGCGGCGGGTCCCGCGTTGAACGTGCTGGTCGTCACGGGGACGCCGAGCGACTTGGCGTACAGGTCCTTCTCGATGCTGTAGAGCGCCGTGGCGTGCGTGATGTTGGGGAAGTAGCCCAGGCGCACCTGCCTGTTCTCGGCCGAGGATGCGCTGGGGGAGGACCCGCAGGCAGCCGCGAGCGTGGTCACAGCAAGTACGGCGACAGCGGCGGCAAGCCTCTTCATCACTACTCCCAATTTCCTACTTAATAAGTCGGCTATGTGTACATCAAAACCCCTTGGATTCATCTCGTCAAGTGCGCATAGGGTGACGGGCCATGGACCGTCAACTGATCAGTCACTTCGCTCACGCCGACCACCAGATCGCCGCGCCGGTCTCTGAGGCCCACCTCGACCGGCTGCTGCGCCGGGCCAGGCTGCCCGAGGGCGCGCGCGTCCTCGACCTCGGCTGCGGTGAGGGTTTCTGGCTCGTCAGGCTGCTGGAGATGTACGGCGACGCCACCGGCGACGGCGTCGACATCTCCCAGACCGCCCTCGACGCCGCGCGGGCCGCCGCCACCGCGAAGGGCGTGGCCGACAGGCTCGGGCTGCACCTGGTGTCCGCGACGGACTTCAGCCCGGCCGAGCCGTACGACCTGGTGCTCTGCGTGGGCTCCACGCACGCCTTCGACGGGCTGACGCCGACGCTGGAGCAGATCAGGAAGTTCCTCAAGCCTGGCGGGCTCGCGCTGGTCGGTGAGGGGTTCTACGAGCAGCAGCCGAGCGAGGAGCTGCGCGCCGAGATCGGCGACTACGAGGACCTGGCCCGCACGGTCGCCAGGGCCGAGGCCTCCGGCTTCCGCACCGTGTACGCCCACACCAGCGAACTGGGCGAGTGGGACGAGTACGAGTGGTCGTGGACGGGCTCGCTGCTGCGCTGGGCGCTGGCGAACCCGGGTCCCGACGGTGAGCAGGCCAGGGCCGCGGCGCTGGAGCACCGCGAGATGTGGCTGAACGGCTACAGGGGCGTGCTCGGCTTCGTCACGCTGTTGCTAGCCGCAGACCTGGTCGAGTGAGATCGGCCCCTGCGGGCTGGGGGTCGCGCTGGGGGTCGAGCCGGGGGTCGAGCTGGGCTTGGCCGTGGCCGGCTTGGGGCCGGTCGGCCTGTCCTCCAGCGCGTCGGCCACCTTGTCCCTGATCAGGTTCCAGTCGGGGTCGGCGGTGCTGATCAGGGGCGGCACGAACTGCAGGCTTCTGATGTGGGTGCCCTTGACCTTCTGACCGAGGTCGACCAGGGCGGGCAGCAGGTCCTGAGGGATGTCGGTGGAGATCGCCCGCTTGGTGGCGGTGGCGAGACGCTCGAAGCTGTTGAGCAGCGTCACCGGGTCGGCCTGCTGGGCCACCGCGTTGAGCAGGCACTTCTGACGGCCCATGCGGACGTAGTCGTCGCTGTTGGTGCGCGAGCGGCCGTACCAGAGCGCCTCCGCGCCCGACAGCTTGCGGGTGCCCGCGGGCAGGAGGCCCTCGTTGTACTTGCCGTAGACGATGGGCTCGTTGATGGTGATCTTCACCCCGCCCATGGCGTCGATCATCTCGGCGAAGCCGGCCATGTCGACCATGGCGTAGTAGCGCACGGGGATGCCGAGGATGTCGCTGACGGTCTCCTTGAGCAGGGTGGAGCCGCGATGGCCGGCCCGTACGCCCGGCACCATCTCGGGGTGGTCCTCGGCGTACTGGTAGACCTCGTTGAGCAGGCCGGGGGTCTGGGGACCCTCGCCGGTGAACCCGTAGGGGAAGCGCTCGCGGGCGGGGCCCTTGGGCAGCTGGACCTGCTCCAGGTTGCGCGGCAGGCTGAACAGCGTGGTCGCGCCCGTGGCGGTGTCGACGCTGGCCACCGTCATGCTGTCGGTCCTGACGCCGACCCTGTTCGCGGCCGCGTCGGCGCCGACCAGCAGGATGTTGACGCGAGGGGCGCCGTTCCACGGGTCCATGGCGACCACGGGCGTCGTGCTGGTGGCCGAGAAGACGCTGCTCACCACGTCATGGGAGACGTAGGCCAGGCGGGTGGCCCAGGCGCTCGGCGCGATGATCAGCAGGCAGAGCAGCCCTGCGGTGGCGGCGGCCGCGCTGCGGCCCGCGGTGGCCGGCCTGACCAGCCAGAAGGACCAGAGGATCACCACCGACCAGATGACGGCGATCGAGGCGATGGCGATGGTGAGCCCCATGAGCCACGAGGGCCTGACGGCCAGCGAGAGCAGCTGACCCCTGAACGCCGTGGCCAGCGTGATGATGAACGCGACCACCACGAGGTAGAGGGTCATGAGCGCGAAACCGGTGCGCTGCCGTCCTGTGGCGATGTGCGCCACCCCCCACAAAACGGCAGAGCCGATCGTCAGACCGATGCTCTCGCCTGTACGGAAGTCACGCTCTTCGCCAACCATCCACATCCATCACAGGTTAGTAACGGTTTTGGGATGATTGCACCAAGCTAAGCCTCGCGGCACGGCAAAATCCCGCATACCTCACCAGGACGCGGCGCCCTCGAACGCCGTAGGCGTGGGGGCGTAGCCGAGGTCTCTCCTCGCTCTGGTGATGTCGAGAGTGCGCTCGACGGCCAGATGCCCGACGGCGTACCTGGTCAGACGGGGTGGGCGCCCAGTGATCACGGCGGCGGTCTCGGCGAGCGCGGCCATGCGCATGGCCAGGCCCTGAGCCAGGTAGACGGGTTCGGCGTCGATGTCCCGCTCCCGCAGGACGGCGCGCAGCGCGGAGTCCAGGGTGACGGGCTCGCTGTCGGTCACGTTGTAGACGCCGGGAGGGCCGGTCGTGGCCAGCAGGCAGGCCCGCACGAGGTTGTCCACCGAGGTGAGGCTGAGCCTGGTCGCGCCGCTGCCCACCGCGAGGAGCCGGCCCGCCCTGACCGAGCGCAGCAGGCGGGGAAGCAGGGTGGTGTCGCCGCTGCCGTAGATCGCGTGCGGGCGCAGGATCACCGCATCGCCCCTGACGGCGTGCTCGGCGCCGGCCTTGGCGGCGCCGTAGGCGTTGGCGTAGCGCCTGACGGGGGCCTCCGACTCGGTGGCCATCACCGTGGGACGGAAGGGGTCGTAGACGCTGGCCGTACTCACGTGGACGAAACGCGCGCCGGGGAAGGCGGCCACGGCGTTGCGGGTGCCGGCGACGTTGGCCTGCCAGATCTCCGCGGGCGGGCCCCAGTCGGTCACGCTGCCCGCGCAGTGGATCACCGCGTCGACCCGCTCACCCGGCGGCTCGCCGTGGACCAGGTCCCACGAGGTGTACGGCACGCCGCCCAGATCGGCGTGCGGCCGCCTGCCGAAGGCGAGCACCTCCCAGCCCCTCGCCGCCGCGGCCCTGCACACGTGGCCGCCCACGAAGCCGGAGGCGCCGGTGACCGCGACCCTCATCGGGCCACCCGTGTCCTGATCGCCGCCCTGTCGAGCTTGTCGCTGCGGCCCTTGCGGGGCAGCTCGGGCAGGGTCACGATCCGGTCGGGCAGCGCGGCGGCGTCCACGAGGCCGGGCAGGGCCCCGCGCAGCGCCCTCTCGTCGTAGCCCGCCGTCGTGGTCAGCGCGAGGACGACCTCCTCGTCACCCGTCTCCTGATCGGCGAGCCCGACGATGGCCGCCTCGCTCACGCCGGGAAGGGCGGCGATGGCGGGCTCGTACAGGCCCGGGTAGATGTTCACGCCGTCCCTCAGGATCATGTCCTTCTTCCTGCCGAGCAGGACGAGGCGGCCCTGGTCGTCGAGCCTGACGAGGTCGCCGGTGGGCAGCTCGGTGAGGGGGTCGTGACCGAGGTAGCCGTGGGCGAGGTGCGGGCCGCTGACGAAGAGCTCGCCGTCATCCGCGACCCTGACGCCCACCCCCGGCAGGGGCGCGCCGAGCAGGTCCCCCTCGGTGACGGCGAGCTTGTCCTCCGCCGTGGCGATCGCGATGGGCAGCGCCTCGGTCATCGCGTAGACCGACAACACCCGGGCCGAGGGCGCCGCCGCCAAGGCCCTCCTCAGGACGGCGGGAGGCGCGGGGGCTGCGCCGAGAAGCAGGCAGCGCAGGGTGTCAGGAAGGGAGGGTGTGCGTGAGAGGAGTTCGTGCAGTTTCACGGGGACCGAGAACGCGTGCGTGGCCTCCCGTGCGGCCAGCTCCTGTGCGTAGTCGCCGCGCCCCCGCATCGACCACGTGGCGCCCGCGATCAGCGCGGGAAGGCCGAGGATGAACTGGTCGGTGTGCACGATGTCCTCGGGACCGAGCGAGACGGCCTCGGTGAACAGCCGCAGCCCCTCCGACAGCGACCGCCTGGTGTGCACGACGCCCTTGGGCTGCTCGGTGGTGCCCGAGGTGAAGGCCACCACGGCCGGGTGGTCGTGGACCAGCGGAACGGCCTGGACGGCGGGCAGCCCCTCGAGTCGAAGCGCGCCCGCCGGCACACCCGGCAGCCACCTGCCCGTGTAGAGGTGGCGGGCGTGCGGGAAGGGGTCGCGCAGGTTCGGCAGCACGAGCCCCCTTCGCCTGGCGGGGCCCTTCAGCGGGCCGCTGAGCAGGTAGAGGAGCGACTCGCTGAGCACCCAGCGCGGCCTGGTCAGCGCCATGCGCCCGGCGAAGACCTCGGGGGCGAGCCCTGGATCGGCCAGCACGAGGGTCCCTCCAGCCGCGACCGCGCCGAGCGCCATGGCGACGGCGTCGGGGCCCGGTCGGACGGCGAAGAGCGCTCCGAACCCCTCCTCGCCCTGGGCCCCGGACGCGAGGGCGTGGGCGATGGCGAGGACGCGCTCGCGCAGCGTCCCGTACGAGACAGGTGCCCCGCCGGGAGCGATGAGGGCGGTTCTGGAGGGGGTGGCCGAGGCCACGTCCAGAACGCCGCTGACGATGTCGATCATGCGGCTCGGATCCAGAGGTGTTCGTAGGTGGGGATGAGGACGCCTCGGGCCGCGCGCCGTCCGACGATGCGCAGATCGTGCCTGAGCAGGGCGGAGGCCACGGCGCGGATCTCGGCGACCGCGAGAGGGTAGCCCAGGCAGAAGTGCGCCCCCGCGCCGAACCACAGCCTGCGCAGCTCGGGCGGGTGCCGGCGGGACAGGTCGAAGGGGCCGTAGGCGCGGGCGCAGTTGTGGGTGGCGATGAGCACGCGGTCGCCTGGCCGTACGGGTGCGTCTCCGACGTGGGTGGGCTCGGCGACCGAGCGGAGCATAACCGGGGTGGGGGTGGTCACCCGCATGGCCTCCTCGATGGCGAGATCGAGGTCGATCCCTTTTCCCGCTCCGTGGTCGTGGAGGAGGGCGATGAGGCGGGGGACGAAGGTGGCGACGGTCTCGGTGCCGGTGAGGAAGAAGGCGCCCGCGGCGCCCCTGGCCTCGGCCTCGGACAGGCCGAGCGCGCGCATGCGGCCCATGACCGTCGACGGGTCCTCGGCGCGGTAGGCGGCGGAGGCGATGTCGCCGATGCCGTCCAGGACCTCACGGGCGATCGCGACCTGGCGGGGGTTGAGCCGCCTCGTGCGGAGCGAGACCATCGAGGCCACGCGCTCCCCTTCGGCGAACAGGGCGAGGGCGCGCCCGGCCGAGATCTCGCCCAGCCCGATCACCCTGCAGATCACCGCCCCCGCCATCAGCCGCATGTGGTGGACGAGGTCGACGCTCTCGCCGCGCTCCAGCCGTGCGGACAGCTCCTTCAGCGGCTGGGCGAGCACGTCGGTCACCAGGGCGGAGACCGACGAAGGCGTGAACAGCGGGGCGAGCTTGGCGCGCAGCGTGGCGTGCGCGGCGCCCTCCATGTTGAGCAGCACGGAGGGGCCGAGCACGGGTGTCCAGAGGTCGCCTGGCGAGCCGGGGCCGTCCTTGCGGAAACGGGGGTCCATGAGCACGCGGCGGGCGACGGCGGCGTCGTTGACCACCACGCCGACGCCCGGCACGCGCACGACGGGACCGAGGCGCGCGATGAGGCGGATCAGCGGATAGGCGAAGGGATGGGCCGCCAGGTGAAGCCTGGTCTCCTCGGTCATCGGATGTCGATCACCTCGGGGCTGTAGTGGTGATCGATGTACCAGGCGAGGGTGCGGACCAGGCCGTAGGCGCGCAGGCGGCGCACCGAGCCGAACACCACCACGTCGCGGCGGGAGCCGTACGCGCCGGTGAGCCTGCGCACCCTGTTGACCAGCACGCGGTCCTCGTGGGCCTCCTCGATCGCGGTGCGGGGGAAGCCTCCTGCGCGCTCGTAGAGATCCGCGGTGATGGCGAGGGTTGCCCCCGGCATCATGACGTAGGGCCCGCGGTACTCGGGCGAGCGGTTGCCGGGCCTCGCCTTGCCGAAGAACGCGGCGATCTCCACCACGGCGGGGATGAGGCGGCGCTCCCACAGCTTCAGCGGGAACTCGTCGGTCCTCGCGCGCAGCTTGCCGCCGACGAGTTCGAGCCCGTCGGCGAAGGCGCGGCGGATGTTGGCGGTCCAGTCGGCGCGCGGCAGGCAGTCGGCGTCGGTCCTGGCCAGGTGGGTGGCGCCGTTGGCGATCGCGTGGCGCATGCCGGTGTCGGCCGCGGCGCCCGTGCCCTTGCGCGGTTCGTGGATCACCTCGACGCCGAAGCCCCTGGCGATCTCGGCGGTGCCGTCGGTGCTGGCGTTGTCCACGACGACCACGGTGAAGTCACGGTCGCGCTGTTCCTCCAGGGCGCGCAGCGTCGCCCCGATGCCCGCCGCCTCGTTGTAGGCGGGGACGACGACCCAGAGCTTCATCTACATCTCCGCCAGCATGACGCCCATGCTGATGCCGCCGCCGAGGCCGAGCATCGCCACCCTGTCGCCCGGCGCCCAGCCGCCGAGCTGGAGCTGCAGCGGGAGCGTCGCCGACGCGCAGTTGCCGTGCCGGGGCAGGGTGACGACCAGCCGGTCCTCGGGGATGCCCAGCGTGTCGGCGAGGAAGCGCAGGTACGGCAGCGCCACCTGGTGCACCGCCACGACCGCGAAGTCGTCCCATGTCAGGCCGGTGCGCTTGAGGGCGTTGAGGAAGAGGTCGGGCCCCACCTTCTCGAACGCCTCCTTTAGGCGCCGGCCGTCGCCGCGGAAGTAGGAGTACTCGGGGTCGCGCGGGTGCGCCGAGCCGCCTCCGGGGAGGGTGCCGATCGCCCATGCCGTGCTCTGCGCCGAGAAGTCGCGGTAGAAGATGCCGCGCCTGCGGTCGGCTGCGACCAGCACCGCCGCGCCGGCGTCGGACAGCGTGTAACCGGCGAAGGAGTCCACGAACTGCTCGCGGTCGCTGACCTGCCACCTGATCGCCCTGGACGGCACCTCGCCCGTGCACACCAGCACCCTGCGATGAGTGCCCATCCGGATCAGCGCCTCGGCCACCTGGACCCCGTTGAGCAGGCTGTTGCAGGCGTTCTTCACGTCGAACACCGGGCACGACAGGCCCAGCTTGGCGGCCACGATGTGGGCGGTGGCGGGCTCGACCATGTCCTGCGAGGCCGAGGCGAAGATGAGCAGGTCGACGTCGTGGTCGAGCCGCCTCGCCGCCTCGGCGGCCAGGTCGGAGGCCTGCTGGTCGTCGGCGGCCACGTGACGGGCGGCGATGCCCGTCAGGCGCTCGATGAGTCCTCTGGGCGCTCTGAAGCCCTCGATCAGCTCCTCGACCTCCGCGCTGGTCCGCGTATGGCCGGGGAGATATGTCGCTATGTCCACAATGCGCGCCTTCACACGGAGCACGCTAGCCATCCGGGCTTGCAGAACGGTTACCGGGCCGCCTCACGACCGCGCGATGCGCTCGACCTGGGTGAGGTCGGCCAGGTACAGGTGCGGCACGTCCACGAACACCCGCATGGGGCCGCAGTCCAGGCCGAGATCCCGCGCGATCCCGGCCTGGACCTCTCTGAGCGGCACGTAGTTCAGGTAGCAGGTGTAGGCGTTCTGCGAGCGGAAGGTCGCCGTCATCGCCAGCGCGCCGTCCCTGATCCTGACCGCCACCGCCGCCAGGCAGGGCACCGCGTCGTACGGCTCGCCTGGCCGCGTCAGCGACACCCATGCGCTCTTGCTGTAGGGCCGCGCCCGCAGCAGCCTGATCGCCCATTCCATCTGAGGCGTCAGGCGCTGCCCGTAGCTGTACTTGAACGGCGGGATGACCTCGGCCTCGGTGAACTTACGGGCGTAGAGCATGCGCTTGACGGGGTCGCCGTACTCCCTGAGTATCGGGTCGTCCCAGCGGACGTCGCTGATCTCGAACAGCACGGCGGGGCCCTCGATCACCGGGCCGCGGTCGTCGTCGGCGGGCTCGCCCGACGCCCGCACGTGCCGCATCAGCCATATCCACGCCTCCCCACAAGACGCCCACCTGGTGGGCTCGTCCATCACGTCTCCACGTTGGGAAAGTTGTAGGGGTTGTGGGGAAGGCGGCGCCGCCTGGTGACATTGCACCGCACGTAGTAGACCGAGTAGTGCACGAGCGCCACGAGCATGATGCTGATCAGCAGCAGCGGCACGTTGAGCTCGCCCTTGCTCAGCCCTGTGACGCCGACCGTCAGATAGGCGGAGTTGACGATCGACAGCATCATGACGTTGATCCCCGGCCACGCCAGCGGGGCGTAGGTCTCGGGGAAGCGCGGATCGACGGGCAGGTTCGGCGACCAGTCGAACTCGTCTTTCAGGCGGGTGACGTAGAGCAGCCTGAAGTTGTTGAGCGCGCGAGCCGTCCTGGCGTGCGCGTTCACCGCCTCGATCAGGCGCAGGAACGGCAGCACGGCCAGCAGGCCGAAGGCGGCGACCAGGGCGTAGAGGTACCAGGGAACGGTGTCCCACCTGGTCAGGTCGGCCGGGTTGACCACCTTGGTACTCGCCAGCGCGATGGTGGCGGCGAAGGGGGCCGAGAGCAGGCTCATCGCCAGCCTCGTCATCTTCAGCCGCTCGTCCTTGGCGGCGAGGTGGACCGCGTAGATTCCGCTGAAATCGACGGCGGCCAGTTGGAGGAACTGCGTCGCTTCGAGCGGCGTCGGGGGTTTCCGCATGAGCGTGCTCCTGGAATGCCAGCTGATTCCAGTATGAGTCGCCGTCTTGAGTTTTGTACCAACAAATCTCAACTTGCTCTGGTCAATGTCTGGAGCTCCACGTGATCGATGTACGCCGTGGGCAGGCCGTACATGATCGTGGCGATCTCCCTGTCGTGGATCACGGGGAGGGCGGCGAGCGCGTCGGAGGCCAGGCCGCGGCAGTACTCCAGGGTGTCGGGCACGATCGAGGTCTGCCTGAGCGCCGCGAGGGTGGCCTCCACGTCGTCGTGCAGGATCGACGGATCCTTGGCCATGGCGGTCAGGAGGGGCAGGGTGTAGAGGCCCTGGCGCAGGTCGTTGCCCGCCGGTTTGCCCAGTGCCTGCGCGGGCGCCGTCAGGTCGAGCAGGTCGTCGAGGATCTGGAAGATCAGGCCGAACCGCTCGCCGTACGCGGCCATCCTGGCCCTCTCCTCGGCAGAGGCCCTGGCGCAGATGGCGGCGACCAGGCAGGAGGCGCGGAAGAGGGCGGCGGTCTTGCCGGTGATCGAGCGCAGCGCGCTCTCCGTCGTGCGGTGCGGGTTGTGCAGGTCGGTGGTCTCCAGGTACTGCCCCTCCGCCAGCTCCACCACCGTCGCGGCCAGCACCTCGGCGACCGGCCTGGAGACCGAGGTGATCGCGGCCAGGCCCGCCCTCGCGAGCATGAAGTCGCCGATGACCAGCGCCTTGCCCTCGCCCAGTTCGGCGTTGAGCGTGCGCTCGCCCCTGCGCTGGGTGGCGTGGTCCATGAGGTCGTCGTGGACGAGCGAGCCGGCGTGGATCAGCTCGACGCACGCCGCGGCGGTGATCACCCTGCGGTCGGGCGTCCTGCCGAACGCCAGCGAGGTGGCCAGGGTCAGGGCGGGCCGCAGGCGCTTGCCTCCGGCGGTGATGATCCGGTCGGCGGCGGTGTTGATGCCGGGAAGGGCGGAGGAGCCCGCGAGGCGCCTGATCCTGGTCTCGACCCTGCGCAGGCCGTGGGCGATCGCGGGGGTGTTCAGCAGCTCATCCATGTCCTCCAGCCTGCGTCGCGCGTGCTGTGGATTTCCTGAGAGCGGCTGTGAACGGGCTCAGCGCGGGGTGCTCGCCGTACCCCCGCCTGAAGGCGATGAGGGTGCGGCGCTCGATCTTCACCTGTGTCAGCCGCACGCCGGCGGGCGGGCGGGCGGCGGCGAGCCTCGGCACCAGCGCCACGCCCTGGCCGGCGGCGGCCAGCAGCAGGACGGTGTCGAAGTCGTCGATGTGGTGACGGACGCGCGGTTCGAACCCCGCAGCCTGGCAGGCCCGCAGGGTCATGGTGTGGCAGAGCGTGCCGGGGGTGCTGACGATCCACGGGTCTCGCGCGGCCTCCTCCAGAGCGCTCCTGGTGGTCAGGTACATCGGCTCGGTCAGCAGGGGCCTGGTCTCGACGCTGTCGTCGACGACGGGCGGGACGAAGTCGTACTCGTGGACCAGCGCGACGTCCAGCGTGCCCGCGCGCAGGGCGGCGGAGACGTCGGCCGGATCGATCTCGGCGACCATCGGCTCCAGGCCGGGATGCTCCTGCCCGAGGATGGTCAGCGCCTCGGGCAGCAGGGCGCGGGCCGCGGTCGGGAACGCGCCGATCCGCAGCGGCCCCGAGGGCCCCGTGCGCGTGGCGGCCAGCGCGGCCTCGGCTCGTTCCAGGCTCGCCAGGACGGCTTCGGCGTGCTCGACCAGGAGGCGGCCCGCGGGGGTGAGGACGACCGTGCGGCCGGTCCTTTCGAGCAGCGGCAGGCCCGCCTCGCGTTCGAGGGCGCTGAGCTGCTGGGAGACGGCGGAGGCGGTGAAGGTGAGCGCCTCGGCGACGGCGGCGATCGTGCCCCTTCTGGAGAGTTCGCGCAGCAGCCTGAGCTTTCGCGGGTCGAGCATAAGCTCAGCTTACGGGTGACACCACAAACGCGAACTGGTGCTGACGGTGGCGCGTCCCTCAGGCTGAGAGCCATGCTTTCGGGAATTTACGTGCCGCTGATCACCCCCTTCGACGAGTCGGGTGCCGTGGCCTACGCCGCGCTGGAGAAGCTCGCCGCCTCGGTGCTCGACCAGGGAGCGGCGGGGCTGGTGGCACTGGGGACGACGGGGGAGCCGTCGGCGCTGTCGGCGACCGAGCGCCGCACCGTGGTCGAGATCTGCGGGGAGGCGGCGCGGTCCTACGGCGCGCAGCTGATCGTGGGCGACCTGGAGCTGGTGGAGGGGGCCACCGCCGCGCTGGTGACCGTGCCCGCCTTCGTCAGGCCGGGCGAGCGGGGCGTGATCGCCCACTTCGAGCACCTCGCCGAGCGGAGCCAGGTGCCGCTGGTGATCTACCACATCCCGTACAGGACGGGTCAGCCGCTGACCGCCGCCGTCCTGCGCAGGCTCGGCGAGCACCCCATGATCGCCGGCGTGAAGTACGCCACGGGCTCCGTCGACCAGGACGCGGTCGCGCTGCTCGGGGAGGCGCCCTCCGGGTTCTCCGTGCTGACGGGCGACGACGTCTACCTCTCGCCGATGCTCGCGCTCGGCGCCTCAGGCGGCATCCTGGCCTCGGCGCACCTGCACACCTCCTCCTTCGTGTCGATGGCGGCCTCGTGGGACCGCGCGCTCGGGCACCGGCTCGCGGCCATGTCGGCGACGCTGTTCGCCGAGCCGAACCCGACCGTGCTCAAGGGGGTCCTGCACGCGAAGGGACTGATCCCCACCCCCGACGTACGGCTTCCGCTGGTGCCCGCCACCGCGGAGTCGGTCGCCCGCGCCCTAGATTGGGGCGCGTGAACCGGCTGAACGAGACGGAGCACGCCGCCTGGATCGGCTATCGGCGGATGAGGCTGCTCCTCGACTTACAGATTCAGCGTGACCTGATGCGCGACTCCGGGCTGTCCGAGCCCGACTTCCACGTGCTGTCGAACCTGTCCGAGGCCACGGGGCAGCGGATGCGCCTGACCGAGCTCGCCGCGCACCTGCGGTGGTCGAAGAGCAGGCTCTCTCACCACATCGGCCGCATGGAGGGCCGGGGGCTGGTGAGCAGGCAGGAGGTGGCCCACGACGGAAGGGGCGCGGCCATCGTGCTCACCTCCCGGGGGGTGAGCACGCTCGAGGAGGCCACGCCAGGACACGTGGCCTCCTTACGCAGGCACTTCATCGACCTGCTCACCAAGGACGAGCTGCGGACCCTCGCCCAGGTGTCCCGCACGGTGCTGTCCAGGCTCGAATAATCTCTGGACATCTTTAGGTTCGTCCCATAATCTCTCCGGCATGGGTTCCCTGTGATTCTCGCGACGCGTTGAGCGCTGTCATGTCCGTTTCGCGATAGTGGAATCCAGGAGGACGCTTCCATGCGTACCGCCCAAACTGCCCTTTCTCATGTCTCCCACCGCTACGCCGACCAGGTCGTGCTCGACCAGGTCTCGTTCACCGTCAGGCCCGGCGAGAAGGTCGGGGTGATCGGCGACAACGGGTCGGGCAAGTCGACACTGCTGCGCCTGCTGGCGGGGCGGGCGCTGCCGTCCAACGGCTCGCTCACCGTGTCGGTCCCCGGCGGGATCGGATACCTGCCGCAGACCCTTGAGCTGCCGGGCTCCGCGACCGTCCAGGACGCCATCGACCTGGCGCTGGCCGAGCTGCGCGAGCTCGCCGCCGAGATGAGCGCGATGGAGTCCTCGCTGACTCCCTCGCGGTTCGACGCCTACGCCGAGCTGATCGCCCGCTTCGAGGCGAGGGGTGGCTACACCGCCGACACGCGGGTCGACGCCGCGCTGCACGGGCTCGGCCTGCCGGGTCTGTCCAGGTCGCGGCGGCTCGGCACCCTGTCGGGAGGCGAGCGGTCGAGGCTCGCGCTGGCGGCGACGCTCGCCTCGTCGCCCGAGCTGCTGCTGCTCGACGAGCCGACCAACGACCTCGACGACTCCGCCGTGTCCTGGCTGGAGGACCACCTGCGCGGGCACAGGGGGACCGTCATCGCGATCACCCACGACAGGGTGTTCCTCGAGCGGATCACCTCGACCATCCTCGAGGTCGACCTCGGCAAGGTGCGCCGCTACGGCAACGGCTACGCCGGCTACCTCGCGGCCAAGGCGGCCGAGAGGGCGGCGTGGGCCGAGGAGTACGAGGAGTGGAAGGAGGAGCTGGCTCGCCACGCGGGACTGGTCGAGGCGAACGCGGGACGCATGGCCGCCATCCCCCGCAAGATGGACAAGGCCGGCATGGGTACCGGCACGTGGCGGGCGCGCTCGCGCACCCACGGGGCGGCCAGCCGCATCAGGCAGTCGCAGCAGCGGGTCGAGTGGCTGCACGCCAACCCCGTGCCGCCGCCGCCCGAGCCGCTCCGCTTCGCGGCCACGCCGAGCGTCGTCTCCGGCGCCCAGGGGCCGAGGCCGGTGGTGGAGCTGGCGGAGGTCCGGGTCGGATCACGGCTGGACGTGCCGTCGCTCAGCATCGCGCCGGGTGAGCGGCTGCTGGTCACCGGGCCGAACGGCGCGGGCAAGACCACGTTCCTGCGCGTGCTGGCCGGCCAGGTCGTTCCCGACTCGGGCACGATCAGGCGTCCGGCCAGGATCGGCTATCTCCGGCAGGAGGAGCCGGTGTTCGACCCGGCGCACACCGTGCTCAGGGCCTACGCCACCGGCCGTCCCGGCACGATGGACGAGCACGCCGACGCTCTCGTCGCGCTCGGGCTCTTCCGCCCCGCCGACCTGGGCGCCAGAGTGGGCGAGCTGTCGGTGGGCCAGCGCAGGCGGATCGAGCTGGCCCGCCTGGTCAGCGACCCCGCCGACCTCATGCTGCTGGACGAGCCCACCAACCACCTGTCTCCCGTGCTCGTCGAGCAGTTGGAGGAGGCGCTGGCGGGCTACACGGGCGCGCTGGTCATGGTCACCCACGACCGCGGCATCCGCGCCTCGTTCACCGGCACCCACCTGGAGCTGGCCGACGGCGCCTTCGCGACGGCCTGACCCCTGGGCGCTCACCTCTGCGGAGGTGACGGCCCGAATCAGCGGGCGGGATGGCGGATGGCCTGGCCGATGTCGCCCACCCGGTCGGCCAGCAGCCCGATGGCGCCGACCGCGCGCGTCATCGGGTCGTCCTCCGCTCCTCCCAGCGCCTTGGTCCTGAGGTAGGCCGTCTTGACCGCGGCCCACCGCGCCTCCTGCTCGGGCGTGAGCCTGCCGCGCAGCTCGGCCAGCTTCAGCAGGTTGGACTCGGCGCCGGTGGTGAGGGTCTGCGCCTCACCGAGATAGTGGTCGTCGATGAGCTGCTCGAGCTCGGCGTCGTTCATCACGGGGACGATGCGCTCGGCCAGCTTGTTCATGTTGCGGTAGGAGCCCTGCAGCCGGAACGGCGGCTCGGTGCGAGAGTCGTCGGACTGGGCGGCGGAGGCGATGTAGGCCTGGTTGTTGGCCAGCACCACCTCCTGCACCCTGACCAGCTTGCGCAGGACGCTGAGGATCTGCTCGAGCTCCACCTTCGAGTAGGGGTGGCTGAGCTGGTCGGTGCGCACGTCGGTGTCGCCCCTGGCGATGCGTACCAGCAGCTCGACGTCGCCCCTGTCGCGCGTGGACAGCGGGGCGAGGACGGGGTTGGAGGTGAGCGCGTTGTCGATGTAGCTGAGCGCGAACAGGTCGTCCTTGCCGGAGAGCACGTCACCGAGGTTCCACACGTCCGCGCGGTTGGCGAGCATGTCGGGGATGCGGAAGCGCTGGCCCGACTCGGTGTACGGGTTGCCCGCCATGCACACCGCGAAGCGCTTGCCGCGCAGGTCGTAGGTGCGGGTGCGGCCGTTCCACACGCCCTCGATGCGGCGCTGGGCGTCGCAGAGCGAGATGAACTTCTGCAGCAGTTCGGGCGAGGTGTGCTGGATGTCGTCGAGGTAGAGCAGGGTGTTGTTGCCCGACTCCAGCGCGAAGGAGATCTTCTCGACCTCCTGCCTGGCGGTGGCGTCGGGCGCGTCGCCGGGGTCGAGCGAGGTGACCTCGTGGCCGAGCGCCGGGCCGTTGACCTTGACGAAGAGCAGGCCGAGACGGCTGGCCACGTACTCCATGAGTGTCGTCTTGCCGTAGCCGGGCGGCGAGATGAGCAGCAGCAGGCCCATCTGGTCGGTCCGCTTGCCCTCGCCCGCCGCGCCGAGCTGCTTGGCGAGGTTGTCGCCGATGAGCGGCAGGTAGACCTCGTCGAGCAGGCGGTTGCGCACGAAGGCGCTCATGACCTTGGGCTTGTACTCCTCCAGCCGCAGCCTGTCGCGCTCCCGCGCGACCAGCTCGCCGCGGTGCTTCTGGTAGGCGCGGTAGGCGGGGACCCGCTCCGCCCTGAAGGCCCTGGTCCTGGCGAGAGTCTCGTCCAGGCGCAGCGTGAGGGCCCTGTCGGTGATCCTCGGGTGGGTGCCGAGCAGACCCTCGACGGTGGCCGTGAGCGTGGCGCTGGAGTCGTGCCTCGGCAGGTCGCACAGCTGGACGGCCAGCGCCTCCGGCAGCTCGTCCGACTGGTCGAAGGCGCCGAGCCACGCGTGGGCCAGCTGGATGCGGTCAGGCAGGTCCAGCGCCGCCAGGTCCTCCTCGAACTCGCGGGTGCGGGAGGGGCCGAGCGTCTGCCGGAACCTGTCGAGGATGCCCCTGGCCGCCTGGCTGGTGACGAAACCGTCAGGCTTGCCCGCCAGCTCCTCGACGAGGTACTCGGCGGCGAGCTCGAAGGGTGTGCCGAAGACGTCGGCGGGAAGGAAGCGGGAGATCTCCTCCGAGAGCTCGGCCCCGAAGGCGTCGAGCGCCTCGACCCTGCCGAAGGCGTCGCGGGCCCTGACCAGGGAGCCCGCCCGAGTCGCCAATGTTTTACGTGAAACATCCTCCACGCCGAACGCCCAGAAGAACTGGGCCGCGGCGCGGGCGGACGGCGGATAGCGCAGCAGCCCCGCGCCCTCCTGGAGGCGTTGCAGGGTCTCCAGGATCGCCGTCGCGTCGTGGTCGTGGACGCCGCGCTCGTAGCCCTCGTCGTAGCGCTCTTCGGCCGCCAGCCGTACCAGCGAGGGCAGGTCGGCTCCCGACGGCACCGTGGGCAGCAGCGAGGCGGCCAGGTGCTCGGCGCGGTAGACGTCGGCGGTCTCGGAGACGAGCAGCTGCGACCAGAACGGCCTGGTCTGCTCGAAGGAGGCAGGAGCGGGGGAGCGGTAGTCGGTGCCGGTGATGGAGAAGTGCATGGCGCCGTCGTGCGGCACGAGGGTCAGGTCGATGGGCTGGGTGTTGACCGCGAAGCGGTGCCTGCCGAGCCTGAGCGTCTCGCCGTCGGCGGAGAACAGGTCGAGGCGGTCGCGCAGGGAGCGGCCCGCCTCCTGCTGGGCCGCCTTGATGCGGCCCTCCAGCTCCTCGGCGCGCACGCCGTCGCCGAGCGCCCGCAGCTCGTCCGCCGAGGAGCGCAGCTTGGCGATCATGGGGTCGGTGGCGAAGTAGGTGTTGACCTCGTCCAGCGACGCCAGAGCGGTCACCCTGCGGGTCACGCTGGTCAGGATGCGGTCGGCCGAAGCGGAGATGCGGTCGGCGCGCCTGGCCCTGTCGTCGAGCTGGGTCTGCTTGCGGGCGGAGAAGGCCTCGTAGACGTCCTCCCGCTTGGCGGTGAGCTGGAGCGCGAAGTCGTCGAACTCGCCGAAGCGGGACTCCAGCGTCTCCAGCTGGAGCATGAGACGGCCGAGCTGCTCGTCGCAGCGCTCAGGGGTGTCGGCCATGGCGAGCGCGCCGGTCACGGCCTGGCCGAGCAGCGCGAACTCGGCGGCGAAGGCGGCTCTGCCCTCGGTGGCGAGCAGCTCCTTGCGTCGGCCTTCGAGGACGGCCCGGGCGCGGTTGACCCCGCCGAGGACCTCGCCGATGCGCTCGAGGATGGCGGTGCGGACCGTGGCGTCGGCGATGTCGAGCGAGCCCACCACCTCGGTGACGACCTCGAGCCCCTCGGCCTGGGCGAGCAGCCGCTCGGAGACGGGCGCCGCCTCCGCGACCGTGGCGATGGCAGAGGCGTCGGCCTCGAGCTGGGCGACGGCGGCGTGGTAGCCGGTGAAGGCGTCGGCGCCCTGGAGGAACTCGACCGCCCTTCTGCCGACGGAGCGTAGCTCCTCGCTCACCCTCGCGCCGAGCGCGTCGAGGCCCGCCAGATCGATGTAACGGACCTCCCTCAGCGTCACGAGGTGGCCCTGCGCCCTGCGCAGCGACGCCAGCCTGGACACCCAGGCGTCGGCGCTGGTGAGGGTCTCCGACTGCCGTACGAGGGCGAGGGTCTGCGAGGTGGCGCTCTCCAGCGTGCCGGCGGCCTGCGCGGTGAGCTGGGCGACGTTCTCGTACTCGTCGAGGACCTGCTCGGCCGTGGCCCTGACGTCGCCGAGCGGAGTGCTCAGGCCGTGCTCGCCGAGCCAGTGGTAGTGGTCGAACGCCCGCGTGCACGCCGCGATCAGCGCCTCGAAGGTGGCCTCGGAAGGCGCCATCTCCTCGACCATGCGCGCGACCGACAGGCAGTCGGAGATCCCCCTGACCAGCTCGGCGTTGCCGATCCGCTCCAGCGGCCCCGTCCCCGTGGGCTGGGCGGCGGCGTAGGTGTCGGAGACGTACGGCGTCTGCCACACCTGCATCGGATGGACCCTGGTCGGCTCGTCGGAGGTCGCCCTGAACACCACCAGCGTCCCGTCGTCGAACAGGGAGTACCCGTGACAGGGCAGCGGGTTGGCGACCTCCTTCCTGATCACGTTGTACGGCAGCAGCAGCGACCTGCCGTCCTCACGCGCATGGAAGACGTAGAGCACGTCCTCGCCGTTGGGGGAGCGGATCACCCGCTCGAACTCCAGGTCGGCCACCTGCGTGTCGAAGGTCTTGGACACCCCCGTGGACAGGTAGTAGCCGCCGGGGAAGATGATCCCCTGGTCCTCGGGGAGCCGCTGGCAGGCCAGCGCGATGCCGTCGAGCCTGGTGACGGTCTTGGTGCGGGTGTTGAAGACCAGGTGCCGCCACTCGCTCTCCTTGTACGGCCTGACCCGCAGCAGGATGAGGGGGCCGATCCTCGCGTGGTCGACCTCGGCGTCGGCCAGCGACTGCAGCGGCTCGGTGACGGGCTCGGTGTAGATGCCCTCGCCCGACTCCGTGTTGTTCTCGATCTTGATGGTGAGGTCGCCGCCGACCGTCTCGACGAACACCTCGTCCAGGATCGAGATGTGCGGATGCCGGCCGAGCACGTGGTCGTCGCGGGTGGTCGGCGTCCACTCGAAGTCGTGCGAGGGCGGGAAGACATGATCCCGCTCGCCCCTGTTGTCCAGGTACTTCAGTTCATGGCCGAGGGCCCACCTGAGCACGCGCAGGTCGGAGGGGCCGGTCTGGAAGACCGCGAGCAGCTTGCCCTCCATGCGCCTGAGCTGGAGGAGCCTGGTCTCCTTGTAGTAGCGGTAGAGCTCGGAGAAGTCCTTGCGGAAGGCCGGATCGGCCAGCGCGTCCAGCTGCCCCGCGTCGAAGCTGAACGCGTCGCCTTCGCGGGCGAACCTGTGGACGGAGAAGACGTCGTCCACGGAGGTCTCGGGCTTGAGCCCGATGAAGACGTTGTAGCCGAAGAGCATCAGGTCGCCGACCGAGACGATGTCGCGGGGGACGCAGTTGTTCTCCGTACGGATCCGCTCGGTGCCGATCAGGCGGAGCTCGGCCCCGCCGAAGACCTTCAGCCGTTCGGCGTTGACCGCCTCGGCCGCCCTGGCCAGTTGCTTGGCCTGGGCGCCGAGACGGCTGCGCAGGACTTCGTAGGTCCCGGCCTCGAGAGACGTGGTCACCGCAGCGCCGCCACCGACGACTCGGCGACCCCGAGCCTGCGCGCGCTCTCCAGCAGCTCGTTCAGCTTGGCCGTGTCGGGCCCGCCGTGCGAGATGAGCTGCATCAGCAGCGCCGACACCGTCAGGTTCTTCACGTCCTCGCTGCTGACGCCGCCGATGAGCTTGGCCAGGTCGTCGGTCAGGCTCGCCGTCCCGTTCAGGTACGGCTCGGCCAGCGTCTGCGTGACCGTCGAGTGCTCGACGAACCCGTCCACGACCTTGCCCGCCGTGATCGAGCCGACCACCCTGTCGAAGAACATCGTGTCGCCGCCGACGATGTCGATGTTGGCCTTGGACAGGCCCGCCGCCACGACGCTCGCCTGCGACTCGGCGACCTGCCTGTGCACGTCGATGTGCTTGAGCCTGATCTCCTTCTCCGCCTCGAGCCTCAGGCGGAACTCCTCGTGCGTCCTGGTCGCCTCGTCCATGGCGGCCATCGCCTTGGCCTTCTCGATCAGGCCCTCGGCCTCGGCCTTCAGCCTGTCGCCTGTGACCAGGGCCATGGCCTGCTCGCCCTCGGCCTGCGCCTTGAGCCTGTCGCCCTCGACCAGCGCCATCGCCTTGGCGCCCTCGGCCTCGGCCTTGAGCTTCTCGGCGGTCGCCATCGCCTCGGCGCGGCCGACCCGCTCGATGGCGTCCGCGCCGCGCTCCCTGACCTGCACGTCGGCCAGCCCCTTGGCGGCGGCCTCCGCCTGCAGGCCCTCGGCCAGCCGGATCTTGGCCCTGGCGTCGAGCTCGGCCGCCTGCTGCCTGGCCTCGGCCAGCACGACGTCCTCGCGGGCCTTGTGCTTGGCGGCGGCCTCCGCGGCCTCGGCGGCCTTGATGTCCTTGACCAGGCCCTCCTGGGCTTCGGCCTCGGCGTGGATGATCGTGGTCTGCCTGAACCGCTCGGCCTCTTCGAGGGCGCGCAGCTTCTTGATGTTCTCTTCCTGCTCGGCGACCGTCTTCTCCACCGCGATCCGCTCGCGCACGACCTCGGCGATCGAGCGCTTCTCCGTCTCGACCTCCTTGTCCTTCGCGATGCGCGACAGCTCGGTCTCCCGCTCGCGGGCGATGACCTCCAGCATGCGGTCCTTCTCGATCCGCTCGCTCTCGATGGCGATGACCCGCTCGCGGTTCTTCTCGGCCACGGCGATCTCGCGGTTGCGGTTCTCGGTCTGCACACCGAGCTGCTCGTCGGTCTTGATGTGCGCGCCCTGGGCCCGCAGCCGCTCCTCGGCCTGCACGCGGGCGATCTCGGCCTCCTCGCGCGCCTTCATCGTCTCGATCTCGCGCTTCTGCTTGATCTCGGCGTCGGCCTGGCGGCGCTTCAGCTCGAGGATGGCCTCGGTGGCGTCGACGTTCTGGCGCGTGATCTCCTTCTCCTCGCTGCGCCTGAACTCGTTGGTCCGCACGTTCTCCGTCGCGGTCAGCTCGGTGATCTTGCGGATGCCCTGGGCGTCGAGGATGTTGGCCGGGTCGAGCTTGGCCATCGGGGTCTGCTCCAGGTAGTCGATCGCCGCGTCCTCCAGGCTGTAGCCGTTGAGGTCGGTGCCGATGACCTGGATGATCTGGTCGCGGAACTCGTCGCGCTTGGTGTAGAGGTCGACGAAGTCGAGCTGCTTGCCGACCGTCTTGAGCGCCTCGGAGAACTTCGCGTTGAACAGCGCCTGGAGCGTCGTCTCGTCGCTGGCCCGCTCGGTGCCGATGGCCTGCGCCACCTTGATGACGTCCTCGATGGTCTTGTTGACCCGCACGAAGAAGGTGATGCGGATGTCGGCCCTGATGTTGTCGCGGCAGATCAGGCCCTCGCCGCCGGTACGGGCGATCTCGATCGTCTTCACCGAGATGTCCATGACCTCGGCCTTGTGCAGCACGGGCAGCACCACGGCGCCTGTGAAGGTCACATCGACCCTGCGCACCTTGGAGACGATGAGCGCCTTGCCCTGTTCGACCTTTCTGAAAAGCCGGCTGATGACGAAGATCAGACCAATGACGACGATCAGGATGACGGCGAGCAGAATGCCGAACCCGGTCGAGATGACACTCATGAGTGGTCCTCCATGACCCAGAAGAACTCGCCCTCTGCGTCGTAGTCGAAGATCAGCGCGGCCTGGCCGCGAGAGAGCACGTCGCCGCCCGTCGTCCTGACCTGGACGACGGCGGAGGAGCCGTCAGGGGCGGTGACCTCGGCCTGGCCGAAGGCGGCGTCCGCCCTGCCTGTCCGCACCACGCACCGCTGGCCGACGAAGTCGTGGCGGGAGGGCTCACGCCGGTCGGGGAAGAGCCTGCGCATGGGGATGATCAGGAGCTTCGTGCCCGCCCACCCGGCCGCGAGCGCCGCGCCGAGCACGAGCGGTCCGCCGAAGGAGAGCTCCGTCCCCGCGAGGCTGACGAACCACGCCAGCGCGACGTACAGCGAGAAGGCGACCGTGGCGGGGACGCCGCCGAGCCCGAGCGGCAGCTCCACGCCGTCGAGGTCGACGTCACCGCCCATGAACATGACCACGATCCAGTAACCGACGACCACGATGAGCAGGAAACTGAAGAGCACGGTCGGAAAGGTCAGAGCGGCGTCGACGAAAGCGGGCATCAGTTCCCTCGGATAAAGGCCCCCGTAGTGGAGCGAATATATCCAATCAGGGGTTGCAAACCGCTTTAAAAACGCTTAACTCCCGGGTACGGCCAGCCCCGTCTCGTAGGCGACGATGACCGCCTGGACCCTGTCACGCAGTCCCAGCTTGGTCAGCACGTTGCTGACGTGTGTCTTCACCGTGTGCTCGCTGACGACCAGCTCCGCGGCGATCTCCGCGTTGGACAGGCCGCGCGCGATCAGCGCGAGCGTCTCCTTCTCCCTGACGGTGAGGGCGGCCAGCCGCTCGGCCGAGACCGAGGCCGCCGCGGGGCGGGAGGTGAACTCCGCGATCAGACGGCTCGTGACGGTGGGGGCGAGCAGCGACTCCCCTGCCGCCACGACGCGGACGGCGTTGACGAGGTCGTCCCTGCGCACGTCCTTCAGCAAAAACCCGCTCGCCCCCGCCCGCAGCGCGTCGTAGACGTAGTCGTCGAGGTCGAAGGTGGTGAGCATGAGGACCTTGGTCTCCTTGCCCACCAGGCGGGCGGCCTCGATGCCGTCCATCCTGGGCATGCGGATGTCGAGGAGCAGGACGTCGGGCCGGTGCTCGCGCACCAGGGCGACCGCCTCGATCCCGTCGGCGGCCTCGGCGACCACGTCGATGTCGGGCTGGGCGTCGAGGATCATGCTGAATCCGCCGCGGACCAGTTCCTGGTCATCGGCGACCACCACGGTGATGCTCATCGGCTCTCCTTGAGACGGTCAGGAGACGTCGACCCGACGGACGATCCGAGGGGCGCTGGTCCTGCGGGGGCAACGGGTTCTTCGACGGGGGTGAGAGGGAGTCGCACCGACACGTGGAAGCCAGGGCAGTCGGCGCGGGGGCCCGCGCTCGCGGTGCCACCGCAGGCGGCGGCGCGCTCGCGGATGCCGATGAGGCCGTGGCCGCCCGAGGGCAGCCGGCGCCCGGAGCCCTCGCCGTCGTCGGTGATGTCGAGCAGCAGCGCGTCCGGCTCCCACCGCAGGAGGAGTTCGGCCCTCGACGCTCCCGAGTGCTTGACGATGTTGGTGAACGACTCCTGCGCGATGCGGTAGACCGCCACCTCGACGTCGGACGGCAGCGCCCGCTCGGTGCCGCGCGTCTCGATCGAGACGGGCAGCGGCAACTGGGCGGCCAGTGTGGACAGGTCGGCGACCGTCGGCTGGGGAGCGCGCGGGCCCTCCTCCTCCTTCAACGCCCCGAGCATCCGGCGCAGCTGGACCATCGCGTCGCGGCCCGCGGCGGCGATGGCGTCGAAGGCGGCCTCGGCACGGCCGGGATCGCTCCTCACCACCACGGGCCCCGCCTCCGCCTGCACGACCATCAGGCTGACCGCGTGGGCCAGGATGTCGTGCATGTCGCGGGCGATCCTGGCGCGTTCGAGCTCGGCGGCCCGTTCGGCCTCCAGCACGCGCTCCCGCTCCAGCCGTACGGCCCGCTCCTCCAGCGCCGCGGCATAGGCGCGGGAGGTCGCGGTGGCCCTGCCGATCGCGTAGGCGGCGACGGCGCCGACGGTGCCGCGGACGGCGGTCTCCGACGAGCCGACCAGCAGCAGCCCGCCGCCGATGGTGATCGCCAGGACCACCAGCCTGGGCCAGCGGGGCGTGTAGGCGGCGACGGTGTACATGCTGATGAGGCTGCCGTACCAGATCGGCTGCGCCGGGACGGTCTCGGCCAGGTCGTAGAGCGAGAGGGCGAGCATGGAGACCGCCATGCTCGTCACGGGCGCCCTGCGCCGCCAGACGAGCGGGAGGACGGCCGTGATCACGACCACGTATCCCCACCAGTGCCACGGCTTGCCGTCCCGGTTGTCGCCGACGAACGGCCACAGCTGGATGAGCAGGACGAACGCGGTCAGAGCAAGATCCACCTGCAGGGGCGGCAGCGCGCGGAAGCGCTCCTTGAGTCGGGCAATCTGCGGCAGATCGGACACAGCGTCCAATCTTCCTCCTCTTTGGGGATGCTCCGAGCCTGGTCCGGAGTTATGCGGATCGACCTGAGACATCGTCGGCGATCGGAGAGGAGTCGCGGATCGCCGGTGGGAGCGGTTCTCGCTCACTCTCAGGAGGGATTTTGAAAATGATTATCGATAGCATGATGCCCCTGAGGGAAGGGAGCTCTGATGTCGGTCCCCGTGGTGATAGTCGCAGGGATTCACGCGCAGGCCCGTGCCGAGGTCGTCGCCGAGCTGGCCCGCCGCCATCCGGGGTCCGTGACGATCAGGCCAGGTGATCCACCGGTGGCGGCCCCGCTGCTGATCGTCGAGCTGGGGGACGACGACGAGCCGCGCCCCGTGGCCGAGGCGCTGGCCGTGCGGCCCGAGCTGCGGCTGACCGGCGTGCTGACCGCGCTGGAGGCCGACCACATGCCGCTCGACATCTGCAGGGGCGACCGCCTGCCCTGCGGCAGGCACGTGGCGGCGGTGCTGGCCAGGCAGATCGAGTACGCCACGGGGCTGGTCGTGGTCGGTGACGATCCCGAGCTCACCCTGCCCGCGCTCGCCCATCTCGCTCCGCTCACCCCGATCGGGCTGCCCGACGTGCTGGGCCCCCCGGTCGACGTGGAGGCGCTGGCCGCGCGGGTCGACCCTGCGACGGCCCAGTTGCCGTGCGCGCTGGAGACGCAGGACTTCGAGACCGTCGTGTGGCGCAGGGTGCGCCCGATCCACCCGCAGCGGCTCTTCGACGCCATGGAGGAGCTGGTCGCGACGACCGTGCGCAGCAGGGGCAGGTTCTGGCTGGCCAGCAGGCACTCGTCGCTGCTGGCGTGGGACGCCGTGGCGGGGATGGTCGAGGTGGCCGAGGCCGGCACGTGGCTGGCCGCCCTGCCCGACAGCGCGTGGGACCAGGTCGGTACGGCCCGCAGAGCCGCCGCGGCGCTCGACTGGACCCCGACCATGGGCGACAGGGTCCAGCACCTCGTCTTCACCGGCTGCGGCGGCCTCGACCCCGACAGGCTCATCGCCCTGCTCGACTCCTGTCTGCTCACTCCCGAGGAGTCGGTCGCGGGAGCCGCGGTGTGGGAGACCTATCCCGATCCTTTCGCCGAGTTGACCTCAAGCAAGGTCGAGGTTGCAGAGTGGGGTGACTGACACGAGGAGATGATCCAGATGAAGGCAGCGGCGTTCGCGACCCCCGGTGGTCCCGAGGTGCTTCAGGTGATGGAGATCGAGACCCCGCACGCGGGTCCCGGCGAGGTGCGGGTGCGGGTGAAGGCGGCGGGCGTCCAGCCGTACGACGCGGCGGTGCGCGCCGGATGGGTCCCGCAGGGTGTGACGGGCGAGCTGCCCCGCGTTCCCGGCAACGAGTTCGCCGGCGTCGTCGACCAGGTGGGCCAGGGCGTCACCGGGTTCGCCGAGGGCGACGAGGTGCTCGGCTTCTCCCTTCTCAACAGCTACGCCGAGTACATCGTGGTCGGCGCGGACCAGGTGGCGCGCAAGCCCGCGGGGGTGCCGTGGGAGGTGGCGGGCGGCCTGACGGCAGGGGTGCAGACCGCCGAACTGGCACTGGACGCCATCGGCGTGCGCGAAGGCGAGACGCTGCTCATTCACGGAGCCTCGGGCTCGGTGGGCACGGCCGCGGTACAGATCGCCAGGCGGCGCGGCGCGAGAGTGATCGGCACGGGCAGGGAGGAGAACCACGACTACCTCCGCTCGCTCGGCGCGATCCCCGTCGCCTACGGCGAGGGGCTGGCCGACAGGGTGAGGGCGCTCGGCCAGGTGGACGCGGCGCTCGACGGCGCGGGAGGGCACGCGCTCGAGGTGTCGCTCGAGCTGGTGAAGGATCCCGCGCGGATCGTCACGCTGGTCGAGCACGGCAGGGCGGCCGAGCTGGGCGTCAAGCTGGTCCAGGCGGGGCGCACCGCGGAGCGGCTCGCCAGATATGCGGCGCTGATCGCGGAGGGCGCCTTCACCTTTCCCGTCCGTCGCGCCTACCCCCTCGACCAGGCCGCCGAAGCGCACAGGGAGATCGAGACCGGGCACGGCAGGGGCAAGCTGGTGATCCTGGTGTCATGATCGAACTGGCGGAATCTTATCGATAGGGGGCCTTACTGCCACTGTCTCGGGCCGGTCTCGACCGGCCTCCCTTCTAGCGGTCGTCGCAACACCCCGGCCTGGGGAGTGCGATGGAAGAGTTCGAGATCCGCAAGATCCGAACGCCGCAGGGGCGGAAGAAGC